>JANOCN010000195.1:0-9158 GCA_031412185.1 Betaproteobacteria bacterium
CCAAGATCCGGCGGTTCATCGAGTGATATCTTCTCGGAACCGGAGGGGGACAAGGACACTCTGGAGGAGGATTCTCTGGGAGCAAGCGCTAACTCTAAAGCGACGGACTGCCCGTAGATCTTCTCCAATGTGTTGCTGATACGGGTGCTGTACTGCGCGCGAATCCAGTCCAGTTTGAAGCGGTTGCCGACAATAATCGTGACTTTGGAAAGATCCTCGGCGACCACTGCGGCCAACGGCTTGATCCAGGTATTGAACTGCTGCTCCGGCATTTCCAGGGCGAGTTGTTCAATACAGGCAAGCCACAGACTTTGCCCAGCGCCGAAACTGGCGCCACCCAGACGGATGGTGTGTTGTCCCTCAGCCATTTATGCTTTGAATTCTGTGGATAGTTGGCGTTTGCGGCACCCGGTAGTGTAATTTATCAAGAATTTATCCACAAGCGTTTTCAGGCCGTTTTCGGTACCAACGGAGTTATCGGACTACCAGTTGAAACCCACGCAAGGCCTTGCCGCTGCAGGAAAAAATAGCCATAATCGCGGGTTGCCCAGAAACACACGCCTCCCAGGATTCGAAAATGAAACGCACCTACCAACCTTCCAAGATTCGCCGGGCACGCACCCATGGTTTTCTGGTACGCATGAAAACCCGCGGCGGGCGCGCAGTTATCAATGCCCGTCGCGCCAAGGGCCGCAAGCGCCTGGCGGTCTGAGTCCCGGGGCTTGAGCGACAGCGCACAGCTTGCGCTTGAGTCCATTCCAGCAGTGCAACGGCTTAAAAACCGAAGCCAGTTTCAGGCGGTACTGGCGGGTCAACGGCTAAGTGCTACCGCCCACTTTGCACTGCATCGTTGCACGCTGGACGGTGCGTCACCTCACCCACCCGCCGCGTCGGCTTCACAGGCACCCAAACGCCTTCTGTTCTCCGAGAGTGGTGTCTGGATCGGTGCCATGGTGCCCAAGCGGTGGGCCAAACGTGCTGTCACCCGCAACTCGATCAAACGGCAAATTTACAACGTGAGTTCCGAATACGAATCGGCGTTATCGTCGGCAGCCCACGTTGTGCGGTTGCGCTCCACCTTCGACCGGCTGACGTTCTGCAGCGCCGACTCCAGCGCACTAAAGCAGGCGGTCCGCAAGGAACTGGTCCAGTTATTTGCGGCTGCGGTTGAAGACCGCACGAAACACCAGTCGGCGGGCGCCGCATGACACCGAAAAGGCTGCTGATTGGATTGGTAGAAATGTACCGGCTGTTGTTCAAAGCATGGATCGGCCCGGCTTGCCGGTTCGAACCAAGCTGCTCCGCATACGCGCTGCAAGCGCTGCAACAACACGGGGCGGCGGCGGGCAGCTACCTTACCGTGGCGCGGTTGCTCCGTTGCCACCCATGGTGTGCCGGCGGGTGTGACCCCGTGCCGGAAAAAGCGCCCCGCTTGTTTTCGCGGCTGTTGCCCACCCCTTTTCCCAAGAAGTCTTCATGAACGATATCCGCCGCACCATTTTGTGGGTGATCTTTGGTTTCTCGATGGTTTTGCTCTGGGACCAGTGGCAGGTTCATAACGGGAACCAGGCCACCTTCCTTCCTAGAGCCGATAAAGTCCCCGGTCCAGTGACAGCACCAGCCAAGGGGCCAGGCGACATTCCGGCCGCCGTGGTTGCCACTGGGCAAGCCGCAGTACCGGCAGCAATACCGGCCGCCGCAGTCACAGCCGCTACCTCCGCTGCCCCGGCTACCCCGCGCGAGCAGGTTGTGGTGCGCACCGACGTGCTGCAGTTGACGTTTGACACCGAAGGCGGTTCCCTGGTACGGACCGAGTTCCTGAAACACGTGGACATGGCCGACAAAACCCGGAACTTCGTATTGCTGGACCAGACCAAAAACAGTGTTTATGTTGCGCAGTCAGGCTTGATTGGCGGTTCCGCTGGAGCAAGCTTCCCGACCCACAAGACACCGATGACGGTAACCGGGGCCAGGGACCTCAAGGACGGCGAAAACGAGTTGGTCATCAGCTTCACCTCGGCCGAGGTGGGTGGCGCCAGACTCGTCAAGAGTTACGCTCTCAAGCGCGGTGCCTACGATCTGCGGGTCACCCACGCTGTAACCAACAACGGCGCCACCCCGATCTCGCCCCAGCTCTATCTGCAGCTGGTACGTGATGGCAACAAGCCAGCGGGCGAGTCCTCTTTCTATTCCACTTTTACCGGTCCGGCGGTCTACACAGAAGCCAAGAAATACCAGAAGGTGGAGTTCAGCGACATCAAGAAAAAGAAGGCGGAATACGAAGCCAGTGCTTCGAATGGTTATGTGGCGATGGTGCAGCACTACTTCGCCAGCGCATGGATGCTGGCGGACAGTGTCAAGCGCGACATATCGCTGGATGCGGTGGATATTGGTTCACCGGTCGCAGACTGCTGCTACCGTGCCACCATGATCGCGCCCCTGGACGCCATCGCGCCTGGTGCCACCAAGACGCTGGAGGCGAAGTTTTTCGCAGGGCCTCAGGAAGAGAAAGTACTGGAGGCGCTTGCGCCAGGGCTGGAGCTGGTCAAAGACTATGGCTGGCTGACGATCCTTGCAAAGCCGCTCTACTGGCTGCTTGACTACCTGCACAGCCTGATTCAAAACTGGGGCTGGTCTATCGTGGGCCTGGTGATACTGCTGAAAATTGCGTTTTACTGGCTCAATGCCAAGGCCTACGCCAGCATGGCCAAGATGAAAGCGATCAATCCCAAAGTCATGGAAATGCGCGAGCGTCTCAAGGACAGCCCGCAGCAGATGCAGCAGGAGATGATGAAGATCTACCGGGAGGAGAAGGTCAACCCGATGGGCGGTTGCTTCCCCATCATGGTTCAGATACCGGTGTTTATTGCCCTGTACTGGGTGCTCTTGTCCAGCGTGGAAATGCGCAACGCGCCATGGATTTTGTGGATTCGCGATCTGTCTTCGCCGGACCCTTATTATGTTTTGCCTGTCGTGATGACCCTGACAACGATGTTGCAGACAGCGCTCAACCCGACGCCGCCCGACCCCATGCAGGCCAAGCTGATGTGGTTCATGCCGCTGATCTTTTCGGTCATGTTTTTCTTCTTCCCGGCGGGGCTGGTGCTGTACTGGATCACCAACAATATTCTGTCGATTGCACAGCAGTGGATCATCAACACCCGCATGGGTGTGCCGCCACAGTTCAATCTGCCCAAGTTCTGATCTGGCGGCGCGTGCGCATCCGATTGCATCGCACGCTCTGACATGTTGCCGCGCGACGCAGACCCCATCGCGGCACTGTCCACAGCGCCGGGCCGCGCGGCCGTCGGGATCGTCCGCCTGTCTGGTCGCGACCTGTCGCCGGTGATTCAGGCGCTCTGCGCGCGTACGCTGCGACCGCGCGAGGCGACTTACCTGCCCTTGCTCGACCGTAATGGCACGCCAATTGACCACGGGCTGGCGATCTACTTTCCGGCACCACACTCCTACACCGGTGAAGAGGTACTGGAATTGCAGGCGCACGGTGGCAGTGTGGTGTTGCAAATGCTGCTGGCGCGCTGTCTGGAGGCCGGTGCGCTGATCGGTTTGCGCGTCGCGCAGCCAGGCGAGTTTACCCAGCGTGCGTTTCTGAATGACAAGATGGATCTGGCACAGGCCGAGGCGATTGCAGACCTGATAGATGCCAGCACGGAGGCTGCCGCACGCAGCGCCAGCAGGTCGCTGTCGGGTGCGTTTTCGGCGGAGATACGGGTACTGCTGGACGCACTGACTGCATTGCGCATGCTGGTTGAGGCAACCCTCGATTTCCCGGAAGAAGATGTCGATATTCTGCGCAGTGCAGATGTGCAGGGACGATTGACCCGGTTGCAGGAGCAGGTGCAACTGGTTACCCAAAAGGCGACCCAAGGTGCGTTGCTGCGCGAAGGGATCAAAGTGGTGATTGCCGGGCAGCCCAATGCCGGCAAGTCGTCGCTGCTCAACGCACTTGCGGGTGCCGAGCTGGCGATCGTTTCTGCCATCCCCGGTACTACCCGCGACAAGGTGCAGCAGACGATACAGATCGAAGGTATCCCATTGCATGTTATTGACACCGCCGGGCTGCGCCACAGCGAGGACGAGATTGAGCAAATGGGTGTTGCACGCGCCTGGGCCGAGATCGGGCAGGCCGACCTGGTGCTGTTCCTGCATGACCTGACGCAGCAGGAGGCGGTGGATGCATCCCCGGGTGCAGGTGGGCTGCATTCAATCTACAACGAGGCGGACACTCGAATTGCGGCTGAGCTGGCAGCGCTGCTCGGACCCACCGTTTCCGTGGTGGATGTCTGGAACAAGATGGACCTTGCACCCCAGCACGGCCCCCCGCCGGGCAAACTGGGGGTTCGGCTGTCGGCCAAAACCGGCGAAGGTCTGGAGGTGTTGCGGCGTACGCTGTTGCACCAGGCCGGATGGCAATCAGTTGCCGAGGGCGTTTACATGGCACGGGAGCGCCATCTGCATGCGTTGGCCGATGTCAACCGGTATCTACACGGTGCCAGCGCGCAGTGGGCGAGTCTTCAACCACCGCTCGACTTGATGGCCGAGGAGTTGCGATTGGCGCAAAATGCACTCAGTGAGATCACGGGGGCGTTTGGGGCCGATGATCTGCTCGGCGTCATCTTCTCGAACTTCTGCATAGGAAAATAGTCCGACTTTCCCCAGCCATGAGCTCGAACTTTTCGCCACTTGACAAGCCCGACATCGCAACTTTGATGGAAGCCGTGGCGAGCAACCCGACCGATCCAACGTTGAGCCACTTGCTCACCCCGGCGCACTGGTCGGTCCTGGCGGGGTACATGCAAGGCTCGCTGCTTGCACCCGGGCAGATTCTCATCTCCCAGGGCGCGGAAGACCGGACGCTGTATTTTGTCGAATCTGGCATGCTGACGGTGCACTTCGAAGATGCCAGCGGAAAGATACGGTTGGCTGCTGTCGGTGCCGGTTCGGTGGTGGGAGAGGGCGGGTTCTTTTCTTATATGGCACGCAGTGCAACCGTGCAGGCGGGTAGCGCCTGCAAACTATGGGCATTGACACCGATGCGGTTTTCTGAGCTGTCGAACCGGCAACCAACGATCGCGCTGGCGCTCGCCATGGCGCTAGGCGCGATCATGGCCAAACGGGTGGCGAGCAACCGCAAACGTATCGCCGTCACCTGAACCGCGGCGGGAATGGAACTGATTTGCGGCCGTACGCAGGCGCATTCGGTGGTCGCCTGCCTTCTCAGTGCCCGGAAAAATCTACCAACGTGAAAAGAGGCAGGCCGCTGGCCAGTAGTTTTGCAGAGCCCCCGAGCTCGGGCAAGTCAACAATCGCGGCACCTTCGGTGACAAGCGCCCCCAGTTTTTCGAGCAGTTTCTTTCCCGCCATCATGGTGCCACCGGTCGCGATCAGGTCGTCGATCAACAACACCCGGTCGCCCGGCTTGACGGCATCGGTATGCAACTCCACGGTCGCGCTGCCGTACTCGAGCTCGTAGGTCTCTTCGACCGTTGTGAATGGCAGTTTGCCCTTCTTTCGAATCGGTACAAAGCCCACATTGAGTTCATACGCCACAACAGCACCAAGAATGAAACCGCGCGCATCCAGCCCCGCGACAACGTCGGGGCGCATCTGCGGGTCGGTATAGCGGGTTACAAAGGCATCGATCAGAACCCGGAAAACTTTGGCATCCTGCAATAGTGGGGTGATGTCGCGAAACTGCACACCCGGCGTGGGCCAGTCGGGCACCGTACGAATGTGTTTTCGCAAATATTGATTGATGCTGAGGTTTTGCATGGTTTGCACGTCTGAGGGTCTGCCTATTGTGCCCGCAGCAGTTTGTGTTCGGCAACCGAGAGATTCTCGGGCAGACCCGACAACACCAGCGTGTCGCCATTCTCGAGCGGCGTGTCATCGGTGGGCGACAGCGCTTTGCCGTTGCTTCGCCGCAGGTTGACGACCCGCACACCGAGCGCATGCAATGCCAGGTGGCCAATCGGCTTGCCCACGGACTTGGCACCCAATGGCAGCGTGAAAGAGCCGAGGCGCTCATGGCGCATCTCATCTACCGTGTCGTCGTCGGCACCATGGAAGTAGCCACGCAGCAGGTTGTAGCGCGCGTCACGCTGGTCCTGCACCACGCGGATGACCCGGCGCATCGGTATGCCCACCAGCGCCAGCGCGTGGCTTGCCAACATCAACGACCCTTCGATGGCCTCAGGCACCACTTCTGCGGCACCAGCCGCCCGCAGCTTTTCAAGATCATGGTCATCGCGGGTGCGCACAATCACCGGCACCTGGGGCGCATGCGAGCGTGTGTGGCCGAGAATTTTCAAGGCACCCTGGACCTCGACGAAGGTGACTACGACTGCACTGGCGCGCGCCAGGCCGGCCGCCATCAGCGCCTGCAGGCGTGCCGCGTCACCGAACACCACCGAATCTCCCGCCGCCGCCGCCTGCCGGACCCGGTCCGGGTCGAGGTCAAGTGCCATGTAAGGAATGCCTTCTCCTTCCAGCATGCGGGCCAGGTTCTGGCCGCTGCGGCCGTATCCGCAAATGATGACGTGTTTATTGGCGTTGATCGATTTGCGTGCGATCGTGGTCATCTGCAGGGACTGCTGCAACCATTCGCTGGCAACCAGTTTCATGACGATGCGGTTGCTGTACATCACGATGAAAGGGGTCGCCAGCATCGAAAGAACCATACTCGCCAATATTGGATTGAGCAGTGCCGGCGGTACCAGCGCATTGGCCTGTGCCAGCGTCAGCAGCACAAAACCGAACTCGCCTGCCTGCGCCAGATAGAGCCCTGTGCGCAGCGAAATTCCCCACGAAGCGCCCAGTCCCCTGGCCAGCAATGCCACCAGAACCGCCTTGAACAAGATCGGCAAAGTCACCAGCAGCAGCACCAGTGGCCACCGCTCCAGTACCAGACGCCAGTCCAGCAACATGCCGATGCTGATAAAAAACAGGCCCAGCAGAACATCGTGGAACGGCCGGATGTCGGTCTCCACCTGGTGTTTGTATTCGGTCTCGGAGATCAGCATGCCTGCAATAAAAGCGCCAAGCGCCAGACTCAAGCCGGCCAATTCGGTCAGCCAGGCCAGGGCGAGCGTGATAAGCAGCAGGTTGAGCACGAACAACTCTTCGCTCTTGCGCCGCGCCACCAGCGTCAACCACCAGCGCATTACATGCTGACCACCCACCAGCAACACCGCAATCAGTACAGTTGCCTTCACGGCGGCCAGGGCGAGTGCGCCTGCCATCTGTTCACCTGCCGCGCCCAGCGCAGGTATGAGCACCAGCAGGGGTACAACGGCCAGATCCTGGAATAACAACACACCCATCACACGTTTTCCGTGTTCCGAGTCCATCTCCAACCGCTCCACCATCAGCTTGACGACAATCGCTGTGCTGCTCATTGCCAGGGCCCCCGAGAGCGCCAGCGCTGTTTGCCAGCTCATGCCCCATACCTTGGGTGCCAGTGATGCCAGCAACAGGGCGACCAGGGTCGCAGCCAACATCGTCAAGGCGACCTGGAACAGGCCCAGCCCGAAGACATGGCTGCGCATTGCCCGCAGCTTGGCAAGATTGAACTCCAGTCCGATCACGAACATCAGGAACACGACGCCGAATTCACCCAGATGGCGTATGCCATCAGAGTTCTCGGCCAGCGCAAGCGCATTAGGACCAATCACCACGCCGACCACAAGATAGCCCAGCATTGGCGGGAGTTTCAGCGACCGGCAGGCCACGACGCCCAGCACTGCGGCAAGCAGGTACACCAGGGTAAGTTCAAGCGCGGACATGGCCAGATACTAGCAAGAGAACCAGCGCTCTATAAAATGGGTGCATGACTGAGACCACTGCACCCGACGCCGCCTTGCAGGCCGGGCGGGCGGTGCACATGGCGCGCGAAACGTTCCATATCGAGGCCTCGGCCATCGAGGGTTTGCAGCGGCGGCTCGACGATTCCTTCCCCCGCGCGGTGCAACTGATGCTTCAGGTACGTGGTCGCGTGGTGGTGATGGGCATGGGTAAAAGCGGGCACATCGGACGCAAGATGGCAGCGACCCTGGCCTCCACCGGCACCCCCGCATTGTTTGTGCACGCTGGCGAAGCCATCCACGGCGACCTGGGCATGGTCCAGGCTGATGACCTGGTGGTGGCAATTTCCAACAGTGGCGAATCGGACGAACTGTCGACCATCCTGCCTGCGGTCAAGCGGCTCGGGGCCACTGTGGTGGCGATGACCGGCAACCTGGGGTCCACGTTGGCCCGTTACGCCGACGTCACGCTGGACTGCAGCGTGGAGAAAGAAGCCTGCCCGTTGAATCTGGCGCCGACGGCCAGCTCGATCGCGCAGATGGCGATGGGAGATGCACTGGCGTTGGCGTTGTTGGACGCGCGAGGGTTCCGGGCGGAAGACTTTGCGCGGTCCCATCCCGGCGGCGCGCTGGGCAGAAAATTGTTGACCCTTGTCAGCGACGTGATGCGTACCGGAGATGCTGTTCCCCGCATTCACCAACAAGCCAGTCTTGGTGAGACCATGCGCGAGATGAGCCGCAAAGGGCTGGGAGCGGTGGCGGTTGTGGACGCCGACAACCTGCCCATAGGCATATTCACCGACGGAGATCTTCGGCGGTTAGTGGAGAAAGGTGCCGACCTGCGCGCCGTCACGGCCCACCAGGCGATGCATGCCGGGCCGCATACGGTTGCAGCACGCGCGCTTGCGGTAGATGCGGCTGAACTCATGGAGCGCCATCGAATTACCAGCGTGCTGGTGGTGGATGATCGTGGCAGGTTGTGTGGGGCCCTCAACAGCAACGACCTGATGCGGGCCAAGGTAATTTAATGCTACCGGTGCTGGGCTACCGCGCCGAATTGCTGCTCAAAGCGCAAGGCATACGCATCGTATTCTTCGATGTCGATGGTGTTCTGACCGATGGCGGCCTGTACTTCTCTGCCGGGGGTGAAACCCTCAAGCGATTCCATGTGCTGGATGGTTACGGGCTGGCTTTGCTTCAGGGTGCAGGCATCGTGGCCGCTGTCATCAGCGGGCGTGACTCCGAGCCCCTGCGGTTGCGGGTACAGGCCCTTGGCATCACCCACGCACACTATGGCGCGACGGACAAGGCGTTGGCCGGGCAAACCATCTTGCA
>JANOCN010000196.1:0-2904 GCA_031412185.1 Betaproteobacteria bacterium
GTTCAATTTCGGACTAGGTGATATGCCACTCCGGCATGGCCAGCCCGGTGAACCTATTTGCCCGTTTTGGCGGGGTCCTTGACGTCCTTGAGCACATCGAACTCCATGTTGTACAACTGGCCATTGACACGCTCCACGCGCCGGATGTACACGTTTTGCACGATGTCGCGCGTCTGTGCGTCGATATAGATGGGGCCGCGCGGGCTCTCGAATATCTGGCCCTTCATCGCCCCCACCAGGTCATCTCCGCTGCCCGTGCCCTTGGTGGCCCGGATGGCTTCGTAGATCACACGCATGCCGTCGTAAGCCGCCACGCCGAAGAAGTTGGGGCGGATGCCCTTGCTCTGCTTCATGAAGGCTTCGACGAACTTCTTGTTGGCTGGCGAGTTGTGCGAGGCCGAATAGGGATGCGAGGTCACCAACCCCAGCGCCACGTCGCCCATGTCATTCAGGAATTCGTCGTCCGCCACGCTGCCCTCACCGATCAGCTTGATGCCGGCTTTGTCCAGCCCGCGCTCGGCAAACTGCTTTAGCAGGGCGGTACCAGCACCTGCGGGCACAAATACGAACAACGCGTCGGGCTTGAGGTCGCGCACTCTTTGCAGGAATGGCGCGTAGTCCGGACTGCGCAGCGGTACGCGGAGCTCTGCCAGTATCTGGCCGCCATTGAGCGTGAATCGATCACGAAAGGTTTTCTCTGCGTCGATACCCGGCCCGTAGTCGGTGACCAAGCTGACCACCTTGCGGATGCCGTTTTTTGGTGCCCACTCTGCCACCCCGAGGGTGACTTGCGGTAATGTCATGCTGGTGCGCACGATGTACGGCGAGGCCTCGGTAACGATCGACGTCGCGGCCGCCATGACCACCATCGGTGTCTTGGACTGCGTGGCAATCGGCGCGGTGGCCAACGCCAAGGGAGTGAGGCCAAACCCTGCCAGCACGTCCACTTTGTCGTTGACCACCAGCTCCTGCGCCAGGCGCTTGGTGACATCGGGAACACCGGTATCGTCTTTGAGGATGATCTCTACCGCCCGCCCGGAAACCGTGCTGCCAAACTGCGCCATGTACAACTTGACACCATTCTCAATCTGACGTCCGGTAGAAGCGAACGGCCCCGTCATCGGCAGCAGCAGGCCGATCTTGAAGGGTTTGGCCTGGGCCTGTACCAGCCCGGTTCGCAAGCCCCAGGCAGATACTGCCGCCGCGTAAAGAAAGTTCCGTTTGTTGATTGCCATGTTTGTCTCCGTTTGGTAAAAAAATGGGTGTACCCGGCGCGGCCGCTCAGGTGTCGGGGCGGTACGAAGAGTCCAGCGTGATGTCGCCCACCACCCGGGAGACACAGGTGCATATGCGCGTGTCACGCTGTTTCTCGTCGTCACTCAGGAAAACATCGCGGTGGTCGATGTCCCCGGTGACGGCCAGTACGTCCATGGCACACAAGCCACATTCGCCCCGTTTGCAATCGGCGATGGTCTGCACGCCAGCGGCGTCGAGTGCGTCCAGCAGACTGGTGTCGGCCGGTACCACCATGTCGAGTTGATGGCGTGGAATACGCACACGAAATGCCTGCGGCGCAAAACGACCGCTGGAGCCAAATGTCTCAAAACGGATGTCTGCCTCGGCACGGCCAGCCGCGCTCCAGGCGCGCCGCGCAGCGTCCAGCAAGGTGGCCGGGCCGCAAACCAGCATTTGCGCACCCATCGGCAACGCCGCGATCTCGCCCGACAGGTTCAGCCTTTGCCCGTGCGCCGAGACAGCAATGTCCAGGCGCTGGCCCAGCGCGGCGCGCAATTCGGCACCATAGGCCAGCTCGTCGTCGCAGCGCACTGCGTACACCATGCGCAGGAATTGGCCGGTGGCCGTGACCCGCCGCCCCAGCACCTGGGCCATGTGCAGCAAAGGTGTCACACCGATACCACCTGCCACCAGCAGGTAGCCGGGCGCGTTCAGGTCCAGGGCGAAATGGTTTTGTGGCTCGCTGACACGCAGACGGTCACCAGCTACCAGTTGCCACATGGCCAGGGACCCGCCTCGCCCGGCATCCAGCCGCTTGACCGCGATCCGGTAGGTGCCGTCGCCAGGTGGCCCCACCAGAGAATAGGAGCGGGTGTGTACCTTGCCGCCCATGAGCAACTGCAACTGCAGGTGGCCGCCAGGGCTCTGCGGCAATACGCCGTCTGCGGGCTCAAGCTTGAACTCACGCACGGTCGGCGTCACGTCCCGCGTTGACAGCACGGTGGCATCGGTCCAGGTCTGGGCGCTACGCATGGTGGAGTGTTCGGATGCGGGTGGTGCTTCAGCTGCGTTTGCGGATCAGCCGCACGCCCGGCATACGGTCCGCGCGCTGGCTGTGGACGACTTCACGCAGATTGCGCTGCGCGATGCGGGAGTGTTCACGCATCAGGCTCTCGGCGCGCGCGCCCTCGCGGCGGTCGATCGCGTCCAGCACCTGCCAATGCTGGTCCTGCGCCACCATCAGCAGGTCGCGTGCCCGTGGTGAGTTGGCCTGTGCCACGACAAACCCGGACGCCGACGCAAACGGCAAGCCCGACACGCGTTCCAGCTCCTTGCGGATCACATCGCTGCCCGCCATTTCACTGAGTAGTGCATGGAACTTTTCGTTGAGTGCCACATACCGCGAGAACGCCTCGTCGTCCAGGGCCGACGGGCTCAACACCGCATCGATCTCGCGCAGGCAGTCGCGCGCCTCGTTGACCACCACCGGTGCTGCACCGCGCTCAGACGCCAGCCGCGCGCACAGGCCCTCCAGCGTGCCGCGCAGTTCGATCGCTTCGGACACGTCGCGCTCGGAGAAGATGCGTACGGCATAGCCGCCGTTGGGCAGGGCCTCCAGCAAGCCTTCCTGCTCCAGCCGCATCAGGGCGGCGCGGATGGGTGTGCGCG
>JANOCN010000197.1:0-3181 GCA_031412185.1 Betaproteobacteria bacterium
AAAACCGTCCAGCACCGCCAGGTAACTTTCACCCGGCACACCGAAGGCATGGGTTACGTCCTGGGCGAGCAGGCATTCGACCAGCAGGTGGCCACCAATTTTTGGAGATTCGGGTTGCGTCATGGCCCGATTCTGCACTGGCGCAAAGCGATTGATCAGGACGCGCGGGCAAGAGGCAAGGTACGCGTGCCCACACCCAGCGCCGCCCCCACACTGAGCAGCAACACCAGCGCAGCACCATAGAACGTGAGGCTGAACCAGCCGCGGTCCATGAACATGCCAAACAATACCGGTGAGATCGCAAAACCCACGTCCAGGCCCGAATAGACCATGCCATACACGCGGCCGGTTGCTCCTTTGGGCGTAGCTTTCTTGATCATCATGTCGCGCGATGGGCCGCCGATACCGATGGCAAGGCCAGTCGCCGCCAGGACCACCATGGTGCCAGTGGCACCGAGCAGGCCAGTGCCACACAGCGCGACCAACACTGCGGCAGCAGTCATGCAGACAGCCACCACCCGGTCGCTGTGGGGCGAACGCGCGGCGACATAACCACCCACCAGCATGCCCAGCGCACCACACAACATATAGGCGGTGAGTGTCATGGTGGCGGCCTCGAAACTCACGCCATACATGGCGTCGAGCAGTGACACCGAGAAACTCTGCACGACTGCAAGCGTCATGGTGGAGAGCAGGAAAAACCCGAAGCACCACCACACGACGGGCAGCTTCATGAACGCCAGGTCGTGTTCGGCTTTTTCACCCCCGGCACGCGCTGCAACTGTAGTGCTGAGCTTGTCGCGCTGCAGTACCAGCAGCAGCAAAATGGCACCGTACATCAGTGCAGCGGCCATGTAGGCGGTGCGCCAATTGGTCAGGCTGGTTATGGTCGCGAAAAACAGGGTTGCGGCGGCCCAGCCCAGATTGCCTGTAATGCCATGTGCGCTGAACGCATACCCCAGACGACCCGGCGAGACACGCTGGTTCATGATGGTGAAGTCCACCGGATGGAACGACGCGTTTCCCAGGCCAGCCAGCACCGCCACCAGCACCAGCCCTGCGTACCCGGTCGCGAACGACGCGACGACACATGCCAACAAAATCAGCGCCAAGGCACCGAACAGCACTGGCCGTGCGCCCCTGCGATCAACCAAAAACCCAGCGCTGGCCTGCCCGAGACCCGACACCACGAAAAAGACGGTCATCAAGAGCCCGAGCTCGGAATAGCTGAAGCCGAACTCCTTGATGAAGATCGGGAACATCAGCGGCAGCAGCAGGTGCGAGAAGTGGGAGCTGGCATGCGCCAAGCCCACCAAGCCGATGACTGAGGCGTCTTGTTTAAGCGGAATCTGGTTGGCGGCGCTGTCAGCGGCAAGCGTGGCTGTGTTCATGCCCCAATGGTAGATTCGGCAAGCCAGTGCGAGAATACGACAGTTAGACAAGTATTAGTGAATACCGGCCAAGTCCACCGGCCAGCGTTCATACCACCATGCATGCCAAAACAAGCCTGAAAGCACAAGTGATCGGCAACACCGACCCGGTTGCACCCGAACCGCTGCGCCCGGTGCGCACCCGCGCCCGTTCGCTGGCGGTGGACGAACACTTCGAGCCGCACCACCACCCCTGGGCCCAGGTCGCCTACTGTGCCAGCGGTGTGATCCGTGTGACGGTGGACAGCGCCGGTACCCACACCACCTACATTTTGCCGCCGTCGCGTGCGGTCTGGATCCCGCCGGGCGCACGACATGCCGTCAACGTGATGGAGACCGCCGAAATCCGCACCGTGTATTTGGACCCGAGCGTGACCCCTGCGGGCTGGCAGGCCTGCCGCGTATTGATGGTCTCCGCCTTGTTGCGCGAACTCATACACGCGCTGGAGACATCGCAGCCAGGTGCGCGGGATGACCTGCTGATACGCCTGACGCTGGACGAGCTGACCCATGCGAACACGCAGGCGCTGGGCGTGCCGCTACCGCGCGACAAACGCCTGCGCAGCCTGTGCGAAGCCTTGCTCAGCGCCCCCGCCGAACGCGCCACGCTGGCCGAATGGGCCAGCGACATCGGTGCCAGCGAACGCACCGTAGCGCGCCTGTTCCGCACCGAGCTTGGCACCAGCTACCAGCAGTGGCGCCAGCAAGCCGTGCTGGCGCACGCCCTGCCCATGCTTGCGCGCGGCGTCCCGGTAAGCCAGGTAGGAGCAGCCAGCGGCTACGCCAGCGACAGCGCGTTTTCCGCCATGTTCAAGGCGGCAATGGGGCAGTCGCCGAGTTATTTTCAGAGCCGCAATGCGTTGTGAGTAGCGTGCTCGCCGGAACAGTTCGCGCCTGCTACCCAGGCACACGCACCTATTTCAGACCCAGCGGGTCATGATCGCCAGGCTGTCCAAACGGTGGCCCCAGTTTGAAAATGCCGCTGAAACGCAGCGCGGGCTCGCCGTCTGCAGTCACCAGCCCCTGGCCAAACAGCAGTTTGCGTGTGGTGCGCAACACCTGAGCTTCGCCCTGCACCCAGGCACCCAGTGGCGCGGGACCCATATAGTCGATCTGCAGGCTGATGGTGGGCAGGAAACGCCGTTCGCGATCGGTCATGTACATCACCGTGCAAGGCACCATCATGTCGGCAAACGTGGCCAACATACCGCCATGGCAAATACCCAGTGGGTTGGTGTGGCGCTGCTCCACCCGAAAGCCGATCACGATTTTCTCGCCAGTCAAACGCCCGTAGAGCGGGCCGTTGAAGGCGATGAAATCGCCCAGTACCGAAGCCGGTCGAAAACCGTCGGGGATTGCGGTCATGAAAAAAATTCTGAAGAGATCATGCGCACTATGCTAACCCCATGGCCCTCACGGCTCGCTGCGCGGCGGTTTTGCCTGCACGTCGGTCACATCTTGCAGGTAGCCCCGGCTCGAGGGTGGTGAAGTTGGTTCCCGTGCCTCTGTATCGTCCCGCCTGGCACGGTAGACGCGGCTAAATCCACTGCGCGGGTCAACGCGCATCACGAACGGTGCCTCGGGCTGGCCGGTCAGCCTGGCCCAGGCCCCACGCAAGCTCCACAGAACGGCTAACACCACCAGGGCCAGAACCAGGCTGAGCGCGACTATGGTTGCTGCCAGCACCAGCACCAGACGCAAGACGAACATGAAAACAGTTCTCATGGGCCTATTTTCAGCCAATCAGTCAG
>JANOCN010000198.1:0-3856 GCA_031412185.1 Betaproteobacteria bacterium
GCCCGACGCGGTCGGCCCAGCCAGCGCGAGGCAACGCGGCTTGCCAGGCTCAGCGCTGGATGCTTGGGGCATGCCCGGGTTCTCCGTATTTCTGCACCAGGGTCCAGCCCGCCAGCGCGATCAGCGCGCTCCAGAACCAGATGCCGTTGGTCAGCGCAAACACGCTTGCGTCCAGATGCGCTCCGATCCACCCGCCCATGGCAAAAGCAGCCAGCATCATGATGAACCCATTCAACGCGGATGCGGCACCCGCCGCATGCGGGAACGGCCCCACGGCACCGCTCTGCCCGCAGGGCTGGTGTACGCCGTGCGCCAGCATGAAAAAGTAGAACGGCAGCATGATGAACCAGCCGCCATACGCACCGCTGCTCCAGCCCACGAAGGCAAATACCGCCAGCAGCGTGCCGCTGGTGAGCGTGACGGCACAGGCCAGTGCCACCGTGCGGCGCACGCCGAAACGGGGCAACAGACGCCGGCACAGGAAGGTTCCCAGCATGTAGGCGAATGACATGGATGACATCAGCAACCCGTAGGCGGTGGCGCTGGTGCCCAACACCTCGATGAAAACAAACGAGGAAGCGGCCAGAAAGGTGAACAGCCCACCGTACGACGCTGCCGAGAGCGCAGAGTAGGCTAAAAACGTCGGGTTGCGCGCAATGCTGGCCCAGTTGCGCAACAGCGTGGCGGGTTGCAGTGCACGCGGGTTTTTATGCGCCACCGTTTCTTCAAACCTCCAGACCACCAGCGCCAGTGAAAACGCGCCAAACACGGCCAGCACCAGCAACGCTGCGCGCCAGCTTATCCAGGCTGCCAACAAGCCACCCAGTGGCGCACTCAGGCACGCGACCAGGGCCAGGCCCGACAGCGCCTTGGACATCACGCGCGCACCTTCTGCGGGTATGTACAGATCGCGGATGATCGCCCGCGCGCACATCACGCCCGCGCCCATCGCGGCACCTTGGAGCGTGCGCCAGATGATCAGCGAATCCATCGAACGCGCCAGCGCGCTCCCTACGGCGGCAACGATATAAGCGGCCAACCCCAGCAGCAGGATCGGGCGCCGGCCATACCGGTCCGACAGTGGGCCCCATACCAGTTGCGACACACCAAACGCAAGCAGCAGCGCTGTCAGCGTGAGTTGTGCCTGCGGCATCCCGGCGCGCAGGTCCTGCGTAAGGGCCGGTAGCGCGGGCAGGTACAGGTCGGTGGTGACGGGCTGTATTCCCAGCAGCGCCGACAGCATCAGCACAACAATGCCGGCTGGCATGGCGTGGCTTACCGCCACAGCTACTTCAGACCAAACAGCTGCGCCATGGCAGCGCGGTATTGCGCCTGCCCGATGGCATTGGTGTTGTGGTGTGAACCGCCCTCTACCAGCACAAACGCCTTGGGGGAGCGTGCCGCGTCGAAAAGGCGCTGTCCCAGCACTGGTTTTATCAGCGCGTCTTCCGAGCCATGCACCACCAACAGGGGCGAGCCGACACGCGCGACTTTGCTGGCGGCGTCAAAGCGCTGGGTGATCAAGGGTCCAACGGGCAACCAGCCCCACTTCATGGTGCCGACCACATCGGGAATGGAGGTGAACCCGCCTTCCACCACAATACCGGCCTCGTCGCTCACCTGGCTGGCCAGTTCGATGGCAATGGCGGCACCCAGGGAGTGTCCAAAAACATAACGCGGACGGGTTGGGTATTTGGCCGCCAGCCAGTCCCATGCCGCACGTGCGTCTTCGTACGCAGAGCTTTCGGTCGGCGCGAACGGGTCGCTTTTGCCAAAACCCCTGTAGTCCAGTGCCAGCACCGAGAACCCAAGCTCGTGCATGCGCCGCGCACGAAAGGCCGAACTGGTAACGTTCCAGCGCGAACCGTGCAGGTACAGCATTACCGGGCCCGCGTCCGCCCCGTCGGCTTTGGCATCCGCCGCCAGCCACAAGGCGTGCAGCTTTACTGGTTTGCCGGTGAGCCGGGAGTCGAAGTCGATCCAGGTGTCGTCCATACCCTGCGCGCCGCCGTAACCGCCCCAGGTCCGGTCGCTGGGCTGGAAGATCAATTCGCCCTGCTTCTGGTCGAGTGCGGCGCAGCCCACCAGTACTGCCAGTACGAAAGCGAACAAGGTGAGAATCTTCCAGCGTTTCATGCAATGACTGAGTGTTGGTTTGGTGAAAAGTTGCACACGGGCAGCATCCATCAGCGTCCGCGCATGAACCAGGCGTCCAGCTCGCGCACCGCGAGCTGGCGCCAGGTTGGGCGGCCGTGGTTGCACTGGTCGGACCGTTCCGTGGCCTCCATCTGGCGCAGCAACGCGTTCATTTCTTCCAGCGTGAGTTTGCGGTTGGCGCGCACGGCACCATGGCAGGCCATGGTGGACAGCAACTCGTTTTGCGCGCGCGCGATCACGGTGCTGGCGTCGTGCTGGGCCAGCTCGGCGAGCACACTGCGGGCCAGCTCGGTGGCGTCCCCATGTGACAGGGAGGTCGGAACTGCGCGCACGGCCAGCGTGGTGGCCGCAAGCGGGGTGATCTCCAGCCCCAGCATGGCAAGGGACTGCGCATGTGATTCAACGGTGGCCACTTCCTGGGCGGTTGCGGCAAACGTGGCGGGAAGCAAGAGCGGCTGGCTGGGCAATGCAGGTGCGGCCGCGCCCGTCGGCGTTGCCGTTGCCGTTGCCGTTGCCGTTGCCAGCTGTGCCTTGAGTCGCTCGTAGACTATGCGTTCATGGGCTGCATGCATGTCCACAATCACCAGGCCCTGCTTGTTCTCGGCCAGGATGTAGATACCCTGCAACTGCGCCAGCGCACGGCCCAGCGGCCAGGCTTCCTGCGGCACCTGGGAGGTGGCGGCAAGGTCGTCGGTGGTGTGTGGTGCTGGCAGGCTGTCCACCAACGCTTCTGCATCAAAACCAGGCAACGTGCCGAGCGCGGGTTGCAGTGTGCGTTTGACCGGCCACAACGCCTCGAAATCGGACACCCGGTGGCCCGCCGCAGCACCAAAATTCATCGCTGGCTGCGCCCAATATGCGGACATTGCACCAGCCGGGCGCGGACTGTTCGGCGCACCGCCCTGGTCGCCCGATGCCACATCGGTCCGGGCCTGGGCGGCCGCCGCAGCGCGTGGCGCGCCGAGAAGGTCTTCCACCGCATGGCGCACTGCCTGGTGGATTTCGCGGCTGTCCCTGAACCGTACTTCGATCTTGGTCGGATGTACGTTCACGTCTACACGGGTCGGGTCGATCTCCAGGAACAACGCATACACCGGCTGGCGCTGCCCGTGCAACACATCTTCAAAAGCACTTCGTACCGCGTGGCTCAGCACCTTGTCGCGCACAAACCGCCCGTTGACGTAACAAAACTGCTGGTCGGAGCGGGCTCGTGCAGCGTCCGGAATACCAATCCGCCCGTAGATCCGGATCGGGTGGGCGGCGTCCCCGCGAAAAGCGCCTCCCGGTGCCGCGCCGGCCCGGTAGTCCATCGCCAGCGAACGCTCTACAAATTCTGCGCCCAACACGTCCGCCAGACGTTCATCGCCTGCCCTAGTGGTCGTAGAAAGGGTGGAGTCCGGCCCGGTGCGCCTGCGCCATTGCGCCACCATGCGGCCTTCGTGCCAGACGGCAAACCCGACGTCCGGTCGTGCGATGGCCGGGCGGCGCACCGCCTCTAGGCAATGGGCCAGCTCTGTGGCATCGGTCTTGAGGAATTTACGCCGCGCCGGCGTGCTGAAGAACAACTCTTTCACCTCCACCGTGGTGCCGGTGCCGCGAGCTACCGGGCGCAACTCGCCGGTTCGCCCATTCAGTGCATACGCACCGTCTGCCCCGGTAGCCCGCGACAACAGCATGCAATCGGCAATCGCGTTGATGG
>JANOCN010000199.1:0-10588 GCA_031412185.1 Betaproteobacteria bacterium
GTATCGGGAAAGGTGGCGCACCCGGCCAAAGTAAACAGGCACAGCGCCAGCGCGGCCAAGCGCTGCGATGCCGACAACAAACCAGGTTTCATAGCGCGACGTTGTTCCTTGCTGTGCGGGGTGTGAGGTCGAATGGCGACCCAGCATTCCCCCCTCCCATTGTCGTTGCAGCATCGCAGTGCTTCCGTGTGCAGCCGCACATACAGGCGATGCGGATTGGGCTAGGGTTGGGTCTGTGTCTTTTGCCAGATCCGGCATCAGGCACGAGTTCCCGTCACTTCAAGGAGCCGAACATGACCACCAGCCGTTTTACGCGACACCTATTTACGTTTCCACTGATTGCTGTCGTGTGGGCTGCGGCTGGAGCGGCTGCAGCCAGCCCATCCTCCGAAGCCCAGGCGCGTTTTCGTGCCGACATGGCGCTGTGCAACAGCGGTCAGTCGCACCAGGACGCAGCCACCTGCCGCACTGAAGCACGTAACGCGCTGGCGGAAGCCCGCCGGGGCGGGTTAACCGCCGCCCCTGGGCAATACCAGCCGAATGCCCTGCAGCGCTGCGGTGCCCTCAAGGCCGAAGACCGCACCGACTGCGAAGCACGCGTACGTGGCGAAGGCAGCGCCAGTGGCAGTGTGGCGGGTGGCGGCATCCTGCGTGAAACTGTGACCGTCGTACCGGCAAAATAGGGTTGGGCGCGAGCGCCGGGTGAAACCCGCAGCGCTTGTTTCATTGTCCAGACTTTCAGCAGTGGAGCAGACTATGCAATAAGACTGCTGGAAGGTGTGTACGCCATCGTACAGACAAGCAACGAGTTGGTGCCCAAGCTCGCGCAAATGGTTAATGATCGGCTGGAAGCCATACTCGACGCGTTGCCGGCACACATCGCCTGGCTTGACAGCCAGGGATGCATCGTCGCGGTAAATCGGGCCTGGCGGGAGTTCTGTGGCGCCAGCTTATTGCACGGGCCGGGGCATGGAATCGGCCTGAACTACGTCGAGATCTGCGAAAGCGTACTGGGGGATGGTGGCAAAGACGCCCGACTGATCGCAGAAGGCATTCGTTCGGTGTTGCTTGAAACGAAGAAGCTCTTTTCGATTGAATATGCGTTCCACTCGCCAATCCGGCAGCAGTGGTTTGAGCTGACCGTGACTCCGGTGACTGGCGACCGGCCCAACGGCGTTGTCGTGATGCATGCTGACGTGACGGCGAAAAGACTGGCGATTGAAGGTTTGCATGCCAGTGATCTGCGCTTCCGCCAGCTGGCGGAAAACATCCACGATGTGTTCTATCTGCACGATATGGGTTGCAAAAACATGTTGTACGTCAGCCCGGCTTTTGAAGGGATCTGGGGCCGTAGCTGTGAAGCGCTGTACGCCCATCCGGAGTTCTGGACCGGCTCCATCCACCCGGATGACTGGACGGCTACCCATGCGCAGTACCAGCGTACTTTGCCAGCAGGTACGTTTGAACTTGAATACCGCATCGTGCGCCCGGATGGAGCTATTCGCTGGATCGAGTCCAGGGGTTTTGCGGTCCGCGATGCAACCGGGCAGGTGGCTCGCGTAGCAGGCATTGCCAGAGACATCACGCAACGCCGCCAGGCGGCACTGGCGCTGGACGAAAGCGAGCGCCGCTTCAGCAGCCTTTTGCGCAACGTAGAGCTGGCTGCGGTGATGCTGGACTCGGACGCACGCATCACCTATTGCAACCCCTACCTGCTGGCGCTGACCGGTTGGCAGCAGGAGGAAGTGGCCGGGCTGAACTGGTTCGAGTTGTTCGTGCCCGATGAAGTTGCCACCATGCATGAGTTCTTTGAATCTCTCATTCGCAACCGGCCTGAGACATGGCATCACGAGAACGCGATCTCGACGCGCTCGGGCGAACGTCGCTTGGTTCGCTGGAACAATTCGGTGCTGCGATCGCCAGGTGGTGAAGTCATAGGCACGGCGAGTATCGGTGTCGATGTCACCGACCAGCGTCTGGCCGAGGCGCGAGTCAAACGCCTGAACCGCGTCTACGCAATGATCAGCGGCATCAACTCGCTGCAAGTACGCGTACTTGACCGCCAGGATCTGTTCAGGGAAGCCTGCCGGATCGCCGTAGAAGCGGGTGGCTTCTGCATGAGCTGGATCGGCATCGTGGATCACAGCCAGAAGAAGATTGCACTCGTCGCTTCAGTGGGGGCTGACGCGGCCCTGGCAAATACGATCAATGAAGGGCTGACATTGAGCGATATTGTCACGCCGGACAAAACCGTAGCGGCTCGGGTAATCCGAGGCAAAAAAGCCGTCGTGTTCAACGATCTGCAGGGCAACTCGAAGTTCGGGTTTGGGAAGAAACATGCAGCGGCCGGCGTGCGATCGATCGCCATGCTGCCGCTGGTGATCGCGGGTGAGGCAGAGGGTGTGTTCGCCTTGTGTGCCAATCAGCCTGATTTCTTCCACGACGAAGAGTTGAAGCTGTTGACGGAGTTGGTCGGGGATGTAGCATTCGGGATTGACTACATAGACAAGCGCCAGCGGCTCGACTACCTGGCTTACTACGATGCGCTCACCGGGCTGGCCAATCACAGCCTGTTTCTGGAGCGGGTTGCACAGTTCATACGCAGCGCGGCCAGTGGCGGGCACAAACTGGCGCTTTTCCTTATCGACGTGGAGCGTTTCAAGAATATCAACGACAGCCTGGGTCGGTCAGCCGGCGACATGCTGTTGCGGCAAATCGCGGAGTGGTTGACGCGCCAGGTGGGCGATGCAAACCTGGTGGCGCGGGCAGGTGCCGACCACTTCATGATTGTGCGTCCGGTTGTGGCGCTCGACGAAGACCTCGATGCCCTGATCGAGCAGCGGAGGGCCACCTTCATGAATCACGCGTTTCGTATCGCTGACTCCATGGTGCGGATCGGCTTCAAGGCCGGAATCGCCGTTTTCCCCCAGGATGGCGTCGACGCCGATACCCTGTTCCGCAATGCCGAGGCGGCGCTCAAAAAGGCCAAGTCACGCGGCGAACGCTACCTGTTCTACAAGCAGAAAATGACGACCGCCATGGCTGGCAAACTCACGCTCGAAAACCAGCTGCGCCAGGCACTGGACAAAGGAGAGTTCATACTTCACTACCAACCCAAGATTGATCTGGCCAGTGGCAAGATGACCAGCGCAGAAGCGCTGCTACGCTGGAACGATCCAGGCACAGGTCTGGTGCTGCCAGGGCACTTCATCCCGACCCTGGAGGAGACCGGCTTGATTTATGACGTCGGGCGTTGGGCGCTGCGCCAAGCCGTTGCCGACTATCTGCGCTGGCGTGCCGCTGGCCGTCCCGCCGTGCGCATCGCGGTCAACGTGTCACCGTTGCAGTTGCGAAACCGGGGTTTTGTCGCCGAGGTGGAGGAAGTGCTGGGCATAGATGCGGGTGCTGCCGAAGGGCTGGAGTTGGAGATCACCGAGAGCCTGATCATGGAGGATGTCAAACACAGCATCGACAGCCTGCGGGCGATCCGCGCCAAAGGTGTTCGGATCGCGATTGACGACTTCGGTACCGGCTTTTCATCCCTGAGCTACCTGGCACGGCTGCCCGTCGATTCGCTGAAGATCGACCGCTCCTTCATCATCGACATGACGGTTTCACCACAGGGGCTGGCCCTGGTGTCCACCATCATCGACCTTGCACACGCGCTCAAACTCAAGGTGGTGGCCGAAGGGGTCGAAACCGAAGAGCAGTCACGCCTGCTGCTGCTGCTGAATTGCGATGAGATGCAGGGTTTTTTGTTCAGCAAGCCACTGCCTGCCAACGTGTTCGAAGCCAGCTATCTGACGCTGGATTGACTGCCTTATTGCACCATGCACTGAGTAGGCTGCCCACCGCTCCAGCGCCTTTATCGCACCCACCAACGCCCGCAGCTCAGGCATGTTGGCGCAACAGCTGCGCTAGTTCCTGCTTGGGGACCGGGCGGCTGAACAGGTAGCCCTGCATCTGGTCGCAGCGCAGCAGGCGCAGCATCTTCGCCTGCTCTTGCGTTTCCACGCCCTCTGCAACCACCACCAGGCGCAGAGAATGCGCCAGCGAGATGATGGTGGACACCATACGCGTAGTGTCGGTGTCGCTCAGCATGGTCATGATGAACGTGCGGTCAATCTTGAGCGTCTGAACCGGCAGTTTCCCAAGATAGGCCAGCGACGAATAACCCGTGCCGAAGTCGTCGATAGCGATGCTCACCCCCAGTTTGCGCAATTCATTGAGCTTGTCGATGGTGTCGGCTACGTCTTCCATCATCAAACTTTCGGTAATCTCCAGATCGATACACACAGGAACCACACCCACGCCGATGGCCTGCTGCAACGCGCCCACAAAGTCGCGCTGGCGCAGCTGGATGGCCGACACGTTGACGGCCACTCGCGGTGGATTCAATCCGTCCTCAAACCAGCTGCGGTGGTCCAGCGCCGCCTGTCTGAGCGCCCACGCACCCACCTGCAGTATCAAGCCGGTTTCCTCCAGCAGCGGGATGAACCGCATCGGTGCAACCAGACCCGAATCCGGGCTCTGCCAGCGGATCAGCGCCTCAATGCCGACGATGCGCTGGGTCTCCAGGTCCACTTTGGGCTGGTAGTGGAGCACAAACTGTTCGTTCTCCAGTGCCAGCCGCAGACTGTTTTCAAGCGCCAGGCGCTGCGCAATCTGCTCGGTCATTTTCGGTGCGTAGGCAAGGTAGCGCTCACCCGTTTGCTGGGCCTGCTTGAGTGCAGCCTCGGCATTGCGAAACAGCGTGTCGGCGTCCGGGCCGTCGTGGGGGAAACGCGCCACACCGAACCTTGCCGCAACGCGCAACTCGGTTCCGCCAACCAGCACGGGTTTACCAAAAACATCACGGTGTATCTGGTCGATGCGCGTTGCCAAACCGTCGAGCCCACCCTCTTCTGCAACGATGAACGCAAAGTGGTCGGCGCCGATGCGCGCCAGAGCGCGTTCTTCGCTGACTTGCAAGGTCGCACGGGCTGCAATCTGCTTGAGCAGATCGTCTCCGGCTGATCGCCCGAAGGTGTCGTTGATGCTGCGAAAGCGCTCCATGTCGGCCAGTACCAGTGCGATGCCACGTCCTTCTCGCGCCGCGAGTTTCAGCGTCTGCTCCAGATGCTGCTGGAACAATACCCGGTTGGCCAGCCCGGTCAGCGGGTCGTAATAGGCCAGGTACTCCAGCCGGTCGGATTTCTCGATGTATTCGAGCGCAAACGCCACATCGCCCGCAAGCTCATTGAGCAATTTCACCTCGGGAGCATCGAAGAACCCGACCTCACGCGCGTGCAATACCAGCACCCCGGCCGCATGGCCAGACACCATTAGCGGAAACACGGCCAGCGAACGCGAACCCACGTCCAGTGCAGCCTGGCGGGTAAACACACGCGTATCGCTGGCAATGTCGTTCACCACCACCGGGCGCTGGTCGCGCAGCGCGATACTGACTACGCTGCTGGCGTCGGCTGCAGCAATGCTCACCGATTCCATATGGGCCTGGCTCACGCCGCGCCAGGCCAGGGGTTCCAGTTGCAGGCTGCCGCGATCCACCAGTCCAGCCCACGCGATCGGGAACTGCCCGTCGTCGACGGCGATGCGGCAGGTCTCGGTGAGCAGGTCGTCGCGGTTGCGCACGCGCACAATGGTCGAGTTGATACCACTCAGCACTTTCAGCGTTCGGTTGGTGCGTCGCACCTCTTCGGAGGTGCGCTCGATCTCTGTCTGCTGTTCCTGCACCGACTGGGCGGTAGCATCCAGCGTCGCCATCAGATCGCCGAGGTCGCCGCGCGGATA
Source organism: Betaproteobacteria bacterium (assembly GCA_031412185.1). GTDB lineage: Bacteria > Pseudomonadota > Gammaproteobacteria > Burkholderiales > Burkholderiaceae_C > CAISIP01. Next base: position 5,794 of record JANOCN010000199.1, read on the forward strand.
CGGCACGGCTATGCGGGCGCTGAAGTCACCGGCTCCTTGGCGTGCGGCAGCACCGGTAATGCGCGCAAGATGTCTGCGGATACTCAATTCGGCGAACGTCAGGGCCCCCAGAAACGCAAGCAGTGAGGCGCCAGCCAGAATGGCCAGCGCCTGGCGCAGGCGGTTGTCGATGTCTGCGAGCAGGATCGCACGCGGGATACCCAGGGTAAAACGCACGCCCCCACCGGCACTGGTTGGCAACACACCGAGCGCCCAGATCTTCACGGCACCATCCGGACCCGGCAACTCGGTGCCCGCCCCGGACGCCCCGGCGTGGGCGAAACGGTATAGCGCCGATTGCGCCTGCCCGCTACCCGCCAGCTTCTTTGGCCCGTCGTCCGGGTAACGTGCCATCACCGTGCCACGGTTGTCCCAGATCAGCACTTCCATACGCGGGTGCGGACTCGCCGTGGCGAAGCGCGCACTGAACTGCACCAGATTCAGTGACGCCAACAGCACATACATCAGTTCGCCTCGGCTATCGCGTGCCGGGTACGCAACCTGCAACACCGCAACACCCGTGATCCGACCAAACACCACTTCAAAGGCAGGTTCCGTGCCAGCGCGCGCTTGCCGGAAGTAGGCCCGGTCATTCAGGTCGAGGGTTCTGCCACTGGCCAGGGAGTCACAATGTAGCTGACCGTCGGGGCGGATGGTGAGCAAACCGGTGTACTGCGGATAACGCTTCAGCACATCCCCCAGAAATTGGGAGCAGGCTACCTTGTCTTCGGTGTTGAGGTCTGGTGCACGCGACAGGCCGTGCAGCATCTGCACCGTACCGCTGACCTTGTCGCCCAGGTTCTCGGCTGCATACGCGGCCAGCGCAGCCAGGCTCTGTTTGGTTCGGGCAATCTCGGATTCGCGCTCCTCAAACAGGTAGTACCCGAGCAGCGCCGCCGGCGTGAGAATGGCCAGCAGCACCAGCAAGACAATACGCAGGCGCAAGCTCATGTAATCTCAAATGGAAAAAGGAACGCCTTTTCGTACTTCGGACCGGGTACACCACAAACGGTGACCAGACACCAGAGTGTGCCTGCAGCGTGAGGTGCCGCGCCATCATACAGACTGGCCCAGGGTCAGGTGCGGGGTGGCAACAACCGTTGGACCAGTGGATGCGACACCTTTTTTTCGGTACCGATGGCAAAGAAGTGCTCCTCGACACCCACGCAGCTGCCAAGTTTGCGGACACCGTAACGCGCAATCAGCTCGTCGTGGATCAGCTCCGCCGCCGGGAACACGCCCATGCCGCCAGAGCCAAAGGTCTTCAGCAATGCGCTGTCTTCGAATTCCCCCACGATGCGCGGGCGGATCGCCTGGCGCTCGAACCATTGGTCGAGCCGGTGCCGCGCGGCGGCATGGGTGGTCGGCAACAACACCGGCACCCGCGCCAGTGACTGCGGGAACCCGCGCCGCGCCGCAGCGTAAAGCGAGCTCGGGGCATACCAGCCCAGCCCGGAGGAGCCCAGCGGGTGGCTGTAGACCTTGACATTGGCGTTGGACGGTGCGGGCTGGTCCGCCAGCACCACGTCGAGCCGGTGTAGCGCCAGCCCGGCCAGCAGGTCTGCGAATGCTTCCTCGCGGCACAACAGGCGTAGGTTCGGCTCGTGTAGCACTGGTTCCATCAGGCGGCGCACGACCAGCTTGGGTAAACCGTCGGAGATGCCCACCGTCAGGCGCACCACGGGTGTGCTGACCGCATCGCGCACACGCGCTGGAAGCTCCTGGCCAAGCTGGAATATCCGGTCGGCCTGCTCCATGGTGGCCACACCTGCATCGGTCAGTACCAGTCCGCGCCCCGCAGGTTTCAGCAGCGCATAACCGAGCGAGCGCTCCAGTTCTCGCACCTGGGTACTGACGGTCTGCACCGCCATATCCAGCCGCGCTGCGGCGCGTGCAACGCCGCCCTCTTTGGCCACCACCCAGAAATAGTAGAGGTGCCGGTAATTGAAGGCCAGACTCATATTCAGTTTTTACGGAAGTAACTGTTCTTGATTATCTGCTTTCAAGGAACATTTTTGGCACCTACAGTTGGTGCATCATTAACTACTGGAGAAGCATCATGCAAGTTTCTTTTGAGTCCCGCGACCCCCAGGCTGTGCAGTTGCGCGAGTTGGCACTGCGCCGTGTGCAGTTTTCCATGCGCCGCCTGACCTGGATGGTGCCGCGCGCCAAAGTGCAGCTGTCGGATGTGAACGGTCCGCGCGGCGGCGTCGACAAGCGTTGCCAGGTGGAGCTGAAGACGGACGGCAACGGCACCGTGCTGGTCACTTCGGTCGCCCGCGACTGGCCGACTGCTTTGGACAGTGCACTTACCCGTGCCGCAGGTGTGCTGCGGCGTTCGTGGCGCAAGTCCAAGAGCAGAGTCCGGACGACTCAGCGCACACCCGGGTTTGGGCGGCTGGCCGATACCGCGTAGCAACAGCGGCGGGCGGCGCAAGAAGTCCTGGCTCGGCGAAATTTTCGACTGACTCCCCAGGCCTCTGTGAAGCCGCTGGCCCGCCGGACCAGCGGCGCAGCCATTACCGCGATTCTTGGTCCCTCTCTTTTGTATTTTGGAGACATTTACCTTGGAAGCATTCATCGACCTGCTACAGACACCATTCTTCGGCAAGGCCATTTGGATCTGGCTGACCTTTGCCGGCATTGTGGTGACGCTGCTGGCGTTCGACCTGGGTGTGCTGCACAACGACGACCATGAGATCGGAGTCAAAGAGAGTCTGGCATTGTCTGCTGGCTACATTAGTATTGCCGTGCTGTTTGGCGCATGGGTATGGTGGTACCTGGGCGCTCAAAGCGGCACCGAGTACTACACCGGATTCCTGATAGAAAAATCGCTGTCGATGGACAACGTATTTGTCATTGCGCTGATCTTCAGTTACCTCGCCATACCGCGCCAGTACCAGCATCGGGTTTTGTTCTGGGGCATTCTGGGTGTGATAGTGTTGCGCGCGATCATGATCGGGCTGGGTGCCGCGCTGATCAGCAACTTCAGCTGGATGCTGTACCTGTTTGGCGCGTTCTTGGTGGTCACCGGTGTCAAGATGTGGGTCATCGCAGACCACATGCCCGACATTGCGAACAACCCGCTGTTGAAGTTTCTGCGCAAGCGCATGCGGGTTACGCCGCAGGTGCAGGGCAATGCGTTTTTTGTGTACCAACCCGACCCGGTAACTGGTAAGACCGTGCGCTGGGCGACACCGCTGTTCCTGGCGCTGTGTCTGGTCGAGTTCATTGACCTGGTGTTCGCGGTCGACTCGGTACCGGCTATTTTTGCAATCACCAGCGACCCCTTCATTGTGTACACCAGCAATATCTTCGCCATCCTGGGCTTGCGTGCGCTCTACTTTGCGCTGGCCGCGATGATTCATCGCTTCAAGTATCTGAAATATGCACTGGCGCTGGTACTGGTGTTTATTGGCACCAAGATCTTTCTGGTCGGAATCATCGGAAAAATTCCACCCGTGATCTCCCTGAGTGTCACGTTTGGGTTGATCGCTGCAGGTGTGGTGGTGTCGATGTGGAAGACGCGGGGCCAACCCCTGGCACTGGACAAAGTGTGACGACGTGGATGGCGATAATTGGTGGCTCTTGAGTCTTCACTTCCTGGAATTACCGTTTGGATAACTTTCTAGATCCCGCGATCCTGTTTTTCGTATTCGGCATCCTGGCGGGCATCCTCCGGTCTGACCTCGAGATTCCGCCACAGATTTCGCGCTTTCTCTCCTTGTACCTTCTGATGGCGCTGGGTCTCAAGGGGGGCTTTGCACTGGCGGCGTCCGGGCTTACCGCTGAAGTGGCCACCACGCTGGCGGTTGCCATGCTCTTGTGTGTGCTGATCCCGGTGCTGGGTTACGCGGTGTTGCGCAGGTTCGTCAGCGGTTATGACGCTGCCGCGATTGCAGCAACCTATGGCTCGGTAAGTGCTGTTACCTTCATCACCGCCGTTCAGTACCTCGACGGCCTGGGCCTGCCTTACGGCGGGCACATGGCTGCGGCGATGGCTTTGATGGAGTCTCCGGCCATCGTGTTTGCGGTGGTCATGGCGAATCTGCTACGACAGCGAGACAGTTCGTCAGGCAACATTGTTCCCTTGAAGCGTCTGCTCCACGAAGCGCTTACGGGTGGCCCCCAACTGCTGCTGCTTGGGGCCATGGCAGTGGGCATCCTGACGGGCGAAGAAGGGCGACAAGTGATGCAGCCTTTTGCAACCGACCTGTTCAAGGGGATGCTGGCATTCTTTTTGCTGGATATGGGTCTGCTGGCTGCGCGCAACATGGGTGGCTTGCGCGGTACCTCGGTCTGGCTGCTGGTCTATTCGATTGTCGGCCCGCTGCTACACGCCAGCCTCGCCCTGGTGTTGAGTTTGGTTCTAGGCATCTCGGCCGGCAACGGAGCACTGTTGATGGTGCTGGCCGCCAGTGCGTCTTACATTGCTGTGCCGGCCGTGCTGCGCCAGGCCATTCCAGAGGCCCGTCCGTCGCTGTATTTCGGCATGTCATTGGGCCTCACCTTCCCGTTCAACATACTCTTCGGAATACCGCTGTTTACTTACGTGGCCCAACAGTTTCTGGCGTGAGCCTCACCGCCACTCCGGGCGGTGGGATAGCGAGCGCGCAACACACGCGACCCTGGCAATAGACGGTTAGATGCAAAAAAATGAACCGGCAGCAAGTGGCCGACAAGCTGTACAGGCCTATTTCGTAATTCCGCTGCGCGCCAGCATATCCCCCACCAGTTCCAGGCGCACCAGCGGGTT
>JANOCN010000200.1:0-3705 GCA_031412185.1 Betaproteobacteria bacterium
CTCGCTGCAGCGCTTCGGCTCCGGCGCTGCGCCCCACGCCAGCCTGCACCTGCACAACTGGAGCCCGTGCAGCGCCGCGCTGCGTTCAGGCGATATCGGGTTTGCCGAAAGCTACATCGCCGGCGACTGGACGACGCCGCACCTGACCGACCTGCTGGCGCTGCTCATCATCAACCGCAAGGAAGTCGAGGACGCGATTTACGGCAGCTGGCTGGGGCGGCTGGCCTACCGCGTCAAGCATCTGCTGAACCGCAACACCCGCGCCAACAGCCAGAAAAACATCCACGCCCACTACGACCTGGGCAACGCGTTTTACGGGCTCTGGCTGGACGAGACCATGAACTACTCGTCGGCGTGGTTCGAAGGCGACCACCAGCGCCCGATGGTTGACGCACAACTGGCCAAGGTGCGCCGTGCGCTGCGCATGGTGAACGTCAAGGCCGGGGACCGCGTGCTGGAAATCGGCTGTGGCTGGGGCGCATTGGCCGAAATGGCCACCACCGAATTCGGAGCCAACCTGGTCGGTGTGACGCTCAGTACGGAACAACTCGCTTTTGCAACCCAACGCATGGAGAAAGCGGGTATCGTCTGCGGCGCTGGTCAACAGGCGGAGCTGCGGCTGCAGGACTACCGGGACGTCGGCGATGCGTCCTTTGATGCCATCTGCTCGATAGAGATGGTCGAGGCCGTCGGCCGAGCTTATTGGCCAACCTATTTCCAGACCGTGAACCGCCTGCTCAAGCCCGGAGGGCGCGCTTGTGTGCAAAGCATCGTGATTGACGACGCTCTATTCAAACGCTACATCAATTCAACTGACTTCATCCAGCAGTACATTTTCCCCGGGGGCTGTCTGCCGTGTCCGGCCGAGTTCCGGCGCGAGGCAATCGCTGCCGGGTTGCAGGTGGTAGACGAGTTTGCATTCGGCCGGGACTACGCCGAGACGCTGCGGCGCTGGCGCACCAGTTTTCTGGCCCAGCGCGCGGATATCCTGGCGCTGGGGTTCGACGAGCGCTTCATGCGCATCTGGGAGTTCTACCTGGCCTATTGCGAAGCCGCTTTTGACAAAGCGAACATCGACCTGGTGCAATACACCCTGGTGAAACCGGCCTGATGAAACGCGTAGCGCGTTATGCCGTGCTGGCTGCCACCATGGCCTGGGCAGCGCTTCCATCTGCTGCTGCTGCCCAGCCCCAGCAAGTTCGCAATGTGTTGCCGCAGGCCACACTCGCAGGGCAGGGGCGACTCACATTCTGGGGGTTCAATGTCTACGACGCCAGTCTTTGGGTACAACCCGGATTCAAGGCAGCCGAATATGAAGGCCACGCGTTCGCGCTTGAATTGAGTTACCTGCGGGACTTCACGAATGAGGCGATTGCCGAGCGGTCCATGGAAGAAATGCAGCGGCTGCAAGGTGCCAGTGCGTCGCAACTCGCAGCGTGGCAGGTGTTGTTGCGCGACGCGATTCCCGACGTCAAAAAAGGCGACCGCGTTGTCGGCATACACCGGCCAGGCACCGGCGTCGTGTTCTTCACCAATGGGCAAGCCACGGGAACCATCCGCGACCCAGATTTCGGCAAGTCGTTTTTTGGTATCTGGTTGTCCGCTGGTACCTCCGAGCCCCGGCTGCGCGAAGCCTTGCTGGCGCGTGTCACGACGCCATGAAACCAGCGCGCGAAGTACCCGCACCACAACACGCCCTGGGTGTGCCCCAGGGTCTGGCCTATGGCCTGCTGGGTTTGCCGCTGGCGTTTGTCGCGTTGCCGCTGTATGTGATTCTTCCGAATCACTACGCGCGGGAATTCGGTGTACCGCTGGCGACCCTTGGCGCGGTGCTGCTGGCTGCCCGGCTGTTGGACGCGCTCATCGACCCGCTGATTGGCCGTTGGTGTGACCGGTTGTTTGCACGTTCGCTGCGCGCCGTGCTGGCCTTCGGCGCACTTGCAGCGTTGTTGCTGGCAGCCGGGTTTGCCCTGCTTTTCTTTCCGTTGACCCGTGAGCCCACGCCTTTGCTGCTGTGGGCCAGCGTGGTCCTGGTCGTTACCTACACCGCCTACAGCGCCCTGAGCGTAGCGCACCAGTCCTGGGGTGCCATGCTCGGCGGTGACGAGAACCAGCGCAGCCGGATCGTGGCCTGGCGCGAGGGCCTTGGCCTGGTAGGGGTGGTGCTGGCATCGATCACCCCACTGGTTTTCGGTCTGGGGGCCACCGTGGGTCTGTTTTGCGGCGCTCTGGCATTGGGCTGGCTGGCCTGGACACGTGCATTGCGACCCGTGGTAGCGCAACACGCGCGGCTGCAAGACATCTGGTTGCCATTCCGGCGACCGGCCTTCAGACACCTGCTGCTGGTATTCATGCTCAACGGGATTGCGAGCGCCATTCCGGCAACGCTGGTGCTGTTTTTTGTGCAGGACCGCCTGCAAGTGGCGAAGAATATGGAGTCGGCTTTTCTGGCTGCTTATTTCGTCTGCGCTGCCTTGTCGATACCGGTCTGGTTGCGTGTGGTCGCACGCCACGGTCTGGCGCGTAGCTGGCTGCTGGGAATGGGACTGGCGGTTGTGTCTTTTGTGGGTGCTACGCAGCTGGGCGTTGGCGACAGCGCAGCGTTTCTGGCGGTGTGTGCGATGTCGGGGTTGGCGCTGGGCGCCGACCTGGCATTGCCGGGTGCGATGCTGGCCGGTGTTATCCACGAGGCAGGCGATCGTGGCCATTCCGAGGGTGCCTACTTCGGTTGGTGGAACTTTGCCACCAAACTGAATCTGGCCCTGTCGGCGGGTCTGGCGCTACCGCTGCTGGCCCTATTCGGCTACGTGCCTGGCACGCGCGATGCGCAGGCGCTGGTGGCATTGACGATGGCTTATTGCCTGTTGCCCTGCGTGCTGAAACTGGGCGCCGGGGCGCTGCTGTACCAGCTGATTATTCGACCCCATTCCATCCGGAGCACCGCATGAAACGACGCCTCATCATGGGCGCAGGCCTGGCAGCGTCGGCGATCGGCCTGGGCCCGCTGCTCAGCGGCTGCGCAACCCAGCAGATCGACGACTACACCGCTGAGAAACCAGTACTGGACCTGCGCACTTATTTCAACGGCACCCTGGACGCGTATGGCGTGTTCAGCGACCGCTCCGGACGGGTCGTGCGGCGCTTCACCGTGCTCATGGTATGCACCTGGAGTGGTGATGAGGGCACGCTGGACGAAGACTTCAGCTACTCCGACGGCACCCGGCAAAAGCGCATCTGGCGGCTGACCCGGCTGGCTGACGGCAGCTACACCGGTCGGGCCGACGATGTGGTCGGCATCGCCCGCGGGCAGCAACGCGGAAATGCGTTCCATTGGACCTACACCATGGCGCTGCCGGTGGACGGCACGGTCTACGAAGTGCAGTTTGACGACTGGATGTACCTGGTCAACGAACGCGTGATGCTGAACAAGGCCGAAATGCGCAAGTTTGGCCTGCGTGTGGGCGAGGTCACGCTGTCCTTCACCAAGCGTTGAGCACTGCGAAGACCTCCGATGTACGCGCTTGAGACTCCAGAACGGCTTTTCCATGCCTCTTAACCCCCCTATCACGAACTGGCGCGGCAAGACCGTCTGGCTGGTCGGTGCGTCCACGGGAATAGGCCGCGCCACTGCATCGCTGTTGCATGCGCAAGGCGCAAAAGTGATCGTGTCCGCCCGCAACCGGGACGCACTGGATGCGTTTGTGC
>JANOCN010000201.1:0-14491 GCA_031412185.1 Betaproteobacteria bacterium
GCGCAAAACTGACACCATGCAACACCCGCACCGGTCCGAAGTCTTTCACGACGTCGCGAAATTCGATAGCAACACTCATTCAGAACACCTCCACGCTGCGCGTTGCGGTGCTATGCGCCTTGGGAGCGGCCCAGCGTCTCATGCTTGCACCCGTCCTCGGCCTTTGAGCGTTTGCTGCATCGCCAGCACGCCGGCCCCAACCAGACCGCCTTGTGCGGCGAGTGGGGAGTACTGGATCTGCAGATGCCGCGTGGACAAGGCCAGCGAGCGCTGGTAGACACTTTGCCGCACCGCCGCCAAGAAGAGTGGACCGATGCGCGTGATGCCGCCACCGATAAAAACATGCGACGGGTTGAAGAAGTTCACCACCGAAGCCAGCATTTGCCCGATCTGGCTGCCCGCGCGCTGGATGATGCCATTCGACGCTGCGTCCCCGTTGTGGCCGGCCTGCCCCACGTCTTCGGGCGTGATCACCCCGTTTGCCTGCAGGCAGGCTGCCAGTGTTGCGCTGGCACCAGCCTTTGCCGCTTCGGTGGCCAGCCGCGCGATGGCCGGGCCGGCCGCCATGACCTCGACACAGCCGACATTGCCACAGTGGCAAAGTGGCCCTTCGGTATCCACGCAAATATGGCCGACGTCACCTGCTGAGCCATTTGCACCCCGGTAGACCTCTCCATGGCAGACGATGCCGCAGCCGATGCCGGTACCCACCTTGATCACGAGAAAATTCTGCAGGCTGCGCTGCAGCCGCCACAGTTCACCCAGCGCCATCAAATTGACGTCGTTGTCCACAAAAACCGGTGCCTTGTAGTCTTCGCGCAGATAGTCGCGAATCGAGAAACTGTCCCATTGCGGCATCAGCGGCGGGTTGACCAGCTGACCGCTCTCGAAATCCACCGGGCCGGGCACGCCAATGCCGATACCCACCACCTGCTTGGCCGGGGCTCCGCACTGGCGCAACAAATCGCGCATCAGCGTACGCATCCGGGCCAGCACCACTGCCGGGCCAGCGCGCACATCGGCTGGCTCGGCATGGCGCGCCAGCACCCCCAAATCGGGCCGCATCACAGCCACCTCCAGGCTGGTAGCCCCAAGATCGGCACCGAGCAGCACACCGAGCCGCTCGCTGAGCTGCACCGTCTCGGGTCGACGCCCGCCCGTCGATCCCTGAAGACCGGTTTCCTTCAGCAGGCCCACATCCAGCAGCGAAGCCACCAGGCTGTTGGCCTTGCTTTTTGAGTAGCCCAGACGGTCGGCGAGCGCAAACCGGGACACGCCGGCAGACCAAAATACGGTCTGCAGCGTGTTCGTCTCTTCCAAAGACAAACCGTCCCAGGGTGTCACGTGGCGTCTCCTTCTTGGTCCGCCAGTCTTGTTGCAAGCGGTGGCGAATGGTAGGCGGCGAACTTCAACCCAACAAGTCCTATCTTCGACCAAATTTAGGCCTAAGTAGGCACATCGAGTGGTACCCGCTTTGTTCATTGTTTGGCGTACCAGTGGCTGCAAGTCCTGCGCTTCCAGTGGCCGAACCCCCTCGATGTGTTGTGTTGCTACATTCTGGAGACGATGCGAAATGAAAACCTGGTGCCCACGGCGCCTCGCTCACTGTATGCCGCAAGCGCTGCGCTATGGCTTCTGCTTGTTTGGGTGTGCGCTTTCCTCGCCAGCAGCCAGCGGCTGCTGGCGCAAACCGACGACCGGGTTGCCAGCACAGTCAACCGTCTGCGGGCGTCGGGTGGGGGCTGCGGTGTTGACCTGCCGCCGCTTGCCCCGCGCCGGGAACTGAACCTGGCCGCATCCCGGACGGCCGAGGGTGCGGCAGTGGGCGAGGCGATCAAGGCTTCGGGTTACCGCGCCACGCAGGCCCAAATCATCACCCTGTCGGGTGACAGCTGGCGCAGCCGCCTGGAGGCGGTGTTGACGGGGCGTTTTTGCAGCGTGGTCGGCCGGAAGGATCTTTCCGACATCGGGGTGTACGGGAGCCGGAACCAGGTGTGGATCGTGCTCGCCGCTCCATTTGCGCCCAGGGTAGACCTGACCCGGGCACAAACTGCACAACGGATGCTGACGTTGGTGAACCAGGCACGCGCAGAACCGCGCCGCTGCGGTGAACGGTCATTTGCCGCAGCGCGCGCACTGGTCTGGGACGAAACGCTGGAGGGGGTCGCTGCAGCCCACGCTGCCGACATGGCCACCCAAGACTATTTCAGCCACACGGCCCGAGACGGCTCCACGCCGGCGCAGCGCGTCACCCGGGCCGGCTACCACTACCGCATGACGGGCGAGAACATCGCCGCAGGCCAGTTGACGCCAGAGTCGGCTATGGCCGGCTGGCTGAAGAGTCCCGGCCATTGCGCGAACCTCATGAATGCCGGGTACGCCGAGATGGGCGTGGCGTTTGCAGTCAACCCGAAAAGCACCATGGGTGCGTATTGGGTGCAGATGTTCGGCACCCACCGGTAAGGAAGCACTGAACCAGTTTTCTGCTATGCCGAGTTCCATGCAGCCGTGCACTAGCGCAGTTCCCGCAGCGGATGCGCGTGCGCAGGCCACGGGCTGGTGAAAAACGGCTTCACCATCTCCGTCGTAACGTCTTCTATGCGCGCCGGGCTCCACCGCGGATGGTGGTCTTTGTCCACGGCCAGCGCACGGATACCCTCGACTACCTCCGTCGTCGCACCGGACCGCCCCAGATGCGCCGGATGGAAGCAGTGCCGCACCAGGTCGCGTTCCATACGCAAATCATCCGAAAGATCGAGCTGGCGGGCGCGCCGGATCTGCTCCAGCGTGACGTGCAGCATCAGCGGGCTGCGCTGGCGCAATGCGGCTGCAGTGGCGCGTGCCCAGTCGTCGGTGGATGCCGCAGCCTCCAGACCCTGGACGATTGCAAAGACGCTGGGCAAGGAGAAGTAGCGGTCAATTCGCGCGAAGTCCAGCGCACCTGCTGCGTCGGAGCTTGCCGTGTTTGCCACGTTCGACACGGCGTCGGCCAAGCCGGGATCGCCGAACTCCGTATCCCTTTCCGTTGCTCCGTAGTCCGCCAGCGCGTCCCACAAACGGCCGAGCCGGTCCGGCTCCACCACCTGGTCCGCCAGGCCCAGCGCCACCGCCTGCAATCCGTCAATCACCTGCCCGGTCAAGGCCAGGTACTCACCCACGTGCCCGGGACATCGGCTGAGAAAGTACCCCCCACCCACATCCGGGAACAGACCGATGTTGGTCTCGGGCATGGCCATCCTGGTACGTGTGGTGACGATGCGCGCGCTGGCACCCTGCGCCAGCCCCATGCCGCCGCCCATTACGATCCCGTCCATAAAGGCCACCACCGGTTTGGTATAGGTGTGGATCAGATGGTTGAGGCGGTACTCCTCGGTAAAGAAGTCCTCCAGTTCCGGATTACCGGCCAGCGCGGCCTGGTGGAAGAAACGTATGTCGCCACCAGCGCAGAATGCACCGAAAGCTTCGTCCACGCCACCGGGCGCGACCGGTTTGCGCATGCCGCGCAGGCCTACGACCAGCACCTGCGGGTCATCGCGCCAGGCCAGCAGACTCGCGGTGACGTCGCGGATCATCGGGAGCGACAAGGCGTTGAGGGCCTTCGCGCGATGGAGCGTGATGAGGCCCGCGCGGCCATTGCGTTCAGAAATTATGTGGGTGTGCATGGGGCATTCGTTTCAAACACTGGCATCCAGTTTGCCAGACCGGGCAGTACGACGCGTAAATAATGGGGGATGAACACCCGACCCATTCCCTCCACCGGCGAGCCGCTACCGGTCATCGGCATAGGCACCTACAAGGGTTTCGACGCCAGGCCTGGTGATGCCGGTTACCAGCAGTTGCCGGGCGTGCTGGACGCACTGTTTGCAGCCGGTGGTGCCGTCATCGACAGCTCGCCGATGTACGGCCAAGCGGAGGCGGCGGTCGGCTCCTTGCTGCGCGGCCAGGCGCACCGCAAACCCTTCCTGGCCACCAAGGTCTGGACACGCGGGCGCGATGCAGGCGTCCTCCAGATGCAGCAATCCATGGCTCGTATGGGGACCGGGTGCATGGACCTGATGCAGGTGCATAACCTGGTGGACTGCAAGTTGCATCTCGCCACCTTGCGCGACTGGAAAACCGCCGGGCGCATCCGTTATATCGGCGTGACGCATTACACGGCCAGTGCACATGGGGAGCTCGAAGCCGTACTTCGCTCGGAGCCACTGGACTTTGTGCAACTGAACTATTCGGTCGCCGATCGCGTGGCGGAAAAGCGCCTGCTGCCATTGGCCATGGAGCGCGGAATCGCGGTGCTCGCCAATCTGCCGCTGGGCAGTGGGGAGGTGTTGCGTTTGGTGCATGGGCGCACGCTGCCGGCATGGGCCGCAGAGCTTGGGTGCACCAGCTGGCCGCAGTTGCTGCTGAAATACGTCGTTGGCCATCCGGCCATCACCTGCGCCATTCCCGGTACGGGCAGCGCTGCACATATGGCCGACAACGCGCAAGCGGGCGTAGGGCCTCTGCCCGACCAAGCCATGCGCGACAAGATTGCGGCCTGTTTCAAGGACTGACACCATGCCAACAGCCATTGCACTGTCCCGCTTCCAGGGCCTGGAAGCCATCTCACTCCTCGCGCCGGATGGCGCCCGCGCCACGCTCCTGCTGCACGGCGGCCACCTGGTGTCGTGGGTACCCGCTGGTGGCGACGAGCAGCTGTATCTGTCACCCAGAAGCGGGTATGCGCCGGGCCAGGCGATCCGTGGCGGAGTGCCGGTGATCTTTCCACAGTTCAATGCGCGCGGCCCGCTGCAGCGCCATGGTTTTGCGCGCAACGCGGCCTGGCACCTGGTATCAGCAGAACGGGCGGCAGACCATGCGGTAGCGCTGTTGCGCCTGACCGATGACGCAGCCAGCCGGGCCAGTTGGCCGCATGCTTTTGCGCTGGAGCTTCAAGTGTCTATTGCTGCCGGCACGCTGGAGATGCGCCTGTCGTGCCGCAACACCGGTGCCACACCGTTCGATTTCACCAGCGCTCTGCACACCTATTTGCGTGTGCATGCGCTGGGCGCCACCCGTTTGCACGGCCTCGCAGGTTTGCCGTATTGGGACGCGGTAGCCGACACCACCCAGACCCAGCCTGATGAATGGCTGCTGCCTGGGGGCGACCTCGACCGCGTCTACTACGGAGTGAATCGCGACCTGATGCTGTGTGAGCCCGACGGCGCGCATGAGCGTCGGCTGCAGATACACCAGCAGGGTTTTACGGACGCGGTGGTGTGGAACCCGGATGCCCAGAAGTGCGCCGCACTGGCCGACATGCCGCCCGACGGCTACAGGAACATGTTGTGTGTGGAAGCCGCCTGTATTGCGCAGCCGGTGCGGCTGGCGCCGGGAGAGCGCTGGGAAGGCGTGCAGCGATTGCGGCTGCTGTGATTCCACACCGTTGTGGTGTCAGCCAGCAAATTCAATAGCGGTCCTCACACCACCAGCGGCTCCTCCTCCATTGCCTCGATTTGCTCCTCCAGCATCTGCACCTGGCCCTGCCAGTAGTCGCTGCTGCCAAACCAGGGGAAATTGATCGGGAAGATCGGGTCGCTCCAGCGCCGGGCCAGCCAGGCGCTGTAGTGGATCAGGCGCAGGGTACGCAGCGGCTCTATCAGCGCCAGTTCGCGGCGGTCGAAGTCGCGGAACTGCTCGTAGCCGTCCACCAGGGCACCGAGTTGGCGCGTGCGTTGCTGGCGGTCGCCGCTGAGCAGCATCCAAAAATCCTGCACGGCTGGCCCGGTGCGGGCGTCGTCCAGGTCCACAAAATGCGGGCCAGGTCCAGCAGCAGCCGGTGCACCGGTGGGTGTCCACAGGATGTTGCCGGGGTGGCAGTCGCCGTGCAGGCGCAAGGTGCGGATGGACTGGCGGTCCTGCCCTTGGGCGGCACCGGCCAGGCAGGCATGGCGGCTGATGGCTTCGATGGCTTGCCCGGACAACCGGCCCCAGGCGCTCTGCACATCAAGCGGTACCTTCTCGTTGGCAAGCAACCACTCGCGCGGCTCCACGCCAAAACTTTGCACATCCAGCGCCGGGCGGCTGGCAAACGGCCGCGCCGCACCGACGGTGTGGATACGCGCAAGAAATCGCCCGATCCATTCCAGCACTTCGGCGTCGTCCAGTTCCGGTGCCCGGCCGCCGCGCCGGGGGCTGACGCTGAACGCAAAACCGTCGAAGTGGTGCAGGCTGTGGCCACCCAGCAGCAGTGGGCCGATGGCGGGGACCTCTGCCGCCATCAATTCCTGGGAAAAGGTGTGTTCTTCCTGAATCTGCGCGTCGCTCCAGCGCTCTGGCCGGTAGAACTTGGCTACCACGGCGGTGCCGTCTTCCAGCTGCACCTGGTAGACCCGGTTTTCGTAGGAAGACAGGGCGGTAAGCCGCCCGTCCCCGCGCAGCCCCACCGTATCCAGCGCATCCAGCACGCGGTCGGGCGTCAAGGCATCGAACGGGTGGATAGGGGACAAACTGGAGGGAGGTGACGCCATGGTGACATTGTCAGCCGAAACCCGGGAAACACCTGGGGATACCCGCTTGCCAACGGCAAACGGCTGGCTTAACATGAGTTCAACTAAGAAAGTAAACGGAGACGGCGTGGACCCCACCGACATCAGCAGCAATCCCTTGCTGGGCACCTGGCACCTGGTGCGCTGGGAGATCACCTATGGCGATGGGCGCACGCCCACGCTGCCGTTTGGTGCACAAGCCACCGGCCTCATCTGTTACACCGCCGACGGAACCATGAGCGCGTGCATCGCCCGTGGTGGCCGTCCCCGCCTGGCGAGCGAGAGCGTGCGCAGCGCGCCTGAGGCGCAGCGGCTGGCCGCGTTCGAGAGCTATTTCCAGTATGCCGGGCCGTATGAGGTTCGTGGCCTGCCAGGCCAGCAGCAGGTGGTCCACAGCGTGACCCATTCGCTGAATCCGAACTCTGTCGGCACGCAGCAGGTGCGCAATATGGAGTTTGCGGGTGCAGACCAGCTCACCTTGGCCGCGTCCGACACGGTTCCCGGCACCGCAGTTGCACGGCACCACCGGCTGGTGTGGAGCCGCAAGGGGCCAGCAAGTTGAACCTTTTCGAGAAACACAGGGAGCGCTTCGAGGGTGCGCAAGCTGCATGCCGGGAGCGGTATTGCTGGAGTCCCTTTCCCGACATGCCCGGCAAGTACCCGGATGGAGCGGCGGCGCAGGCCCAGGGCCTGGCAGCTTTTCAGGCACATCTGGGCGCAGCAGGTGCAGCACAGTTTGCGCTTGACCAGCCTGGCACGATGGGTACTTTGGGCGAAGAGATTTCACCCTACACACGAGAGCCGCTGGGCATCCTCTACCCGCAGGCTGACATCGACAGCTTGTTCGACGCCGCGCAAGCTGCGATGCCAGGTTGGTCGCAAGCGTCCATCGCCACCCGTACCGGTGTGTTGATGGAAGTGGTGGACGTCATCTACCGCGAGCAC
Organism: Betaproteobacteria bacterium; assembly: GCA_031412185.1. GTDB lineage: Bacteria > Pseudomonadota > Gammaproteobacteria > Burkholderiales > Burkholderiaceae_C > CAISIP01. The sequence goes on from JANOCN010000201.1 coordinate 7,470, forward strand.
CTGTTCGAGGTGGCACATGCCGTGATGCACACCGCCGGCCAGAGTTTCAATATGGCCTATGCGGGTTCGGGGGTGAATGCACTGGACCGCGCCATCGAAGCCCTGGTCTACGCCGACCAGGCCATGCGCGCCGTGGTACCCCATGCGCGTTGGCAGCGCCAGTTTGGCGCTTCGAGAATTGTGCTCGACAAAACCTACCAGCTGGTGCCACGCGGTGTCGCGGTGTGTTTCTCGTGCGCGAGTTTCCCCACCTGGAACGCCTGGCCATCGATGATGGCGAGCCTGGCCACCGGCAACGCTGTGATCGTCAAGCCGCATCCGGCCACCGTGTTGCCGATGGCGATTTCGGTGCGGGTGTTCCGCCGGGTGCTGGCTGCAGCAGGCTTCGACCCCAACCTGGTGACGCTGGCGCTGGACAGCAGCGCAGAGCCGATCGGCAAGCGGCTGGTCAAACACCCCAAGACCGCGATGGTCGACTTCACCGGCAGTGTCGCTTTCGGGCAGTGGGTGGAGCAAAACGCCCATCCGGCCCTGAGTTTTACCGAAACGGCGGGTTGCAACACCGTGGTGCTGGAGTCCGCGGACGACCTGGACGCCGCACTGCGCAGCCTGGCCACGACCTTGTGTATGTTCAGCGCGCAGATGTGCACCAGCCCGCAGAACATTTATGTACCCGCTGCCGGCGTCAGGACGCCTGCGGGCCTGGTGCCGCTCGATACGGTGGCGCAGCGGCTGGCCGATGCCGTGGCTGCGTTGACGGGTGACCCGAAAAAGGCCGCGATGATTCTGGCCACGGTGCAATCCGACCAGACGCTGGCTTTGCTGCAACGCATGCGCGACGCAGGCAGGCTACGTGGCAAGGTCCTGCTGGAGCCGCGCCCCTACGCCCACCCCAACTTTGCCAATGCGCGCACCAGCACACCGCTCATGCTGCAGGTGGGCAAGGCCGAGCGCGACCTGTATGGCGAAGAACGTTTTGGTCCCATCAGTTTTGTGATCGCCTGCGACGATGGCCCCGATGCCCTGCACCAGGCCACCAGCGACGCCAGGCAGTTTGGTGGTCTGACGGCGTTCGTCTATTCGACTGACGAGGCCACCATCGCGCAGGCCGAAGTGGCCTATGCGCGCGCCGGTGCCCAACTCACCATCAACCTGACCGGTGCAATGCCGCTCAACTTTGCCGCCGCCTACAGCGACTACCACGTCACCGGGCTGAACCCGGCCGGCAACGCCTCACTGACCAACCTGGCCTTTGTGGCCAACCGTTTCTGCATCGCACAATCGCGTCGGCCAGTGGCCGAAGTTTTATCCACGCCCTGAAGGAGAACACTATGGGTGCCAGCGACAACAACGTATTCAACGAGATCCCGGTCCTCTCGGGTGGGTTCGCGCCCATTGCCCATGAGGTCACGCTAGACCTGACCGACATCGAAGGCGAGATCCCCAAAGACCTCACCGGCATGTACGTGCGCAACGGCCCGAACCGGCGCTTTGAAGCGCCCGGCCGTTCCCACTGGTTCGATGGCGACGGCATGTTGCACGCGGTGCGTTTTGCCGGTGGCAAAGCGCAGTACCAGAACCGCTGGGTGATGACCGACAGCCTGCAGGAAGAGATGGCCGCCGGAAGCGCGCTGTGGCAGGGCATCAAGGACCCGCCGCGCAAGGACCGGCCTGACATGCCGGTAAAGAACACATCCAACACCGACGTGAAGTTCTACGCCGGCACCCTGGTATCGATGTGGTACCTGGGCGGCGCGGTGTACCAGTGCCGACCCGATGACTTGTCGACCATCGGCAAACTCGAGGTCGATCCGCGGCTGCACGGCTTGCCGATCTCGGCGCATTCCAAGGTGGATGAGCGCACCGGCGAGTTCCTGTTCTTCGCTTATGGCAAGCAGGCACCGTACATGCACTACGGTGTGATGGACCGTTTTGGCGCACTCAAGACCTTCATGCCGGTGCAGTTGCCCGGCCCGCGCCTGCCGCACGACATGGCGATCACCCCCAACTACACCATCCTGCACGACTTGCCGCTGTTCTACGACATGGACGCGTTCGCGGCCGGCCGCCACAAGCTCAAGTTTCACCACACGCTGCCCTCGCGTTTTGCTGTGGTGCCACGCCACGGCACGCCCGACCAGATCCGCTGGTTCGAAGCCAGTCCGACCTATATGTACCACGTGTCCAACTCCTGGGAAGAAGACGATGGCCAGGGCGGTGTGGAGATCGTCATGACGGGTACGCCGTTCCGGCTGCCACGCGATTACAAGGGCACAGTAGATGTGGCGGGTTTTCCCAAGATGCTGGCGAACCTCGAGCACGATTTCCAGTTCCACGAGTGGCGCTTCAACCTGCGTACCGGCCAGACCAAGGAACGCGTGATCGACGACATCATCAACCAGGAATTCCCGGTCATCAACTCCTGGATGCAGGGCCACAAGACGCGTTATTCGTGGAACGTGCTGATGGGCCGCCTGAACCGTGCTGAAGACCCGCGTTTCTGCGGTTTTGCGCGCTACGACCTGCAGCAGGACACCTGCACCACCTACCACGCCGGTGTGAACAAGTGGTTCAGCGAAGCGCCATTCGCGCCCAAGGACCACTGGAAAAACGAAGACGATGGCTACCTGGTTGGCTTCATGTGGGACGACGAGAAGAAGCTGTCGTTCCTGACGATTTTTGACGCACACGATATTGCCAAGGGCCCGGTTTGCAAAATTCGTATGCCGCAACGTGTACCCAATGGTTTCCACGCCACCTGGGTCAGTGGCGAGCGCTTGGCGCGTGGATTCTAGAGATACATGACCCCCGCGCCTGTCATCCCATGATCCTTGTCCCCGAGGAAAAAATCGCCGAATACACCACACGCGGCTGGTGGGGCACGCAGACCCTGTGGGATCTGTTTGTCAAGAACCTGCACGAACGCGGCGGCGCCGACGCGGTGGTGGACGCGACCAACCGCGCGGAATTCGCGCACGGCCAGCCGCGCCGCCTGAGCTGGAGCCAGCTCGCGGCTGAGGTCGACCAGTTCTGCCTGCTGCTGATCGGGCAACAGATCCGGCGCGACGACATCGTGCTGGTGCAGTTGCCCAACTGCGTCGAGCAGTTCGTCGTGTACCTGGCCTGTGCCCGGCTGGGCATCGTGGTGACACCGGTTCCGGTCCAGTACCGCGAACACGAACTCGGCCATATCCTGTCGCTCACCGAAGCGCGTGCAGCGGTCACTTTCGCGCATATCGGCAAGGCAGATTCTGGGCACCGCGCGGCAGATATGTTCTGCGCGCTGCGGCCGCAACATCCGGCGCTGGCGACCGTATTCGCCTGGGGTGAGCAGGTACCGACTGGCGCGGTGGGTATTACTGAACCTGCCCGGACCACTGGCGAGATCACCGGGCCGCAACAGCGGATCCTGGCCCAGGCCGAAGCGGCTGCGGCCGTGACTGCCAACGACGTGTTCAGCATCTGTTGGACCTCGGGCACAGAAGCCGCGCCCAAAGGGGTGCCGCGCAGCCACAACGAATGGCTTATCGTGGCACCCAGCATCATCGAGGCGGCGCGAATCCAGCCGCATGCGCGGCTGCTCAATCCGTTCCCGTTCGTCAATATGGCGGGTCTGTCCACCGCGTTCGCTGGCTGGCTGGTGCTGGGTGGCACGGTGGTGCAACACCATCCGTTCAGTCTGCCGGTGTTTCTGCAGCAACTGCGCGACGAGCGTATCGACTACACCGTGTCACCGCCTGCGGTGCTGAACATGCTGTTGCAGAACGAAACACTGCTGCAGGGCATCGACTTCCAGCGCCTGTCGCGTATCGGGTCTGGCTCGGCCCCCTTGTCGGAGTGGATGGTGCGCGGTTTTGCAGAGAAATATGGCGTACAGATCGTCAACTACTTCGGCTCCAACGAAGGTGCCGCACTGTCCGGCAGCGACATCGATATTCCCGATCCGGCCCTGCGTGCGCAGTTTTTCCCGCGTGCCGGTGTGGAGGGGTTTGTCTGGAACGTCTCGACCACGCGCAAGATAAGGACGCGCCTGGTCGATCTGGACAGTGGTGCCGACATCACCGTTGCGGGCCAGTCGGGTGAGCTGCGTTTCAATGGGCCGACCGTGTTCAGCGCCTACTACCGTTCGCCCGACACGAGCCGTCGCGCGTTCGACGAGCAGGGCTATTACAAGACCGGCGATCTGTTCGAAATTGCCGGGGACCGCCTGCAGTATTACCGCTACGTCGGCCGCTCCAAAGACCTGGTGATCCGCGGCGGCATGAACATCTCCAGCGAAGAAATCGAAGGCCTGCTGGCGGCCTGCCCGGGCGTACGAGAGGTAGCCGTGGTGGGTGTGCCGGATGCCCTGCTGGGTGAAAAATTATGCGCCTGCGTCGTAGCAATGGAGGGTCAACAGCTCGGCTTGCACGACATCACCGATTACCTGCGCAACGTGCAGCGCATCGCCGCCTACAAGCTGCCCGAATACCTGTTGCCGCTGCCTGTTTTGCCGCGCAACCCGGTGGGGAAGATTCTCAAACGCAAATTGCGTGAACAGGCAAAGGCCCTCGCGCCGGAGATAGCATGAGCGCAGTGAACACCGTCACAAGCCCCGGGCCGAGCGAGTGCCGGGAGCGCAAGGGGGCCTTATGAAACCGGTCCTGCTGTTGATCCCCGGCATGTTCAATACGGCCGTCGTCTGGAAACCAGTCGCTGATCTGCTTCAGCCCGACGTGGATGTGCGCATCGCCGATGTGCTGACCCAAAGCTCCATGGCGGACATGGCTGCGGACGCGTGGCAACTGGTGGCCGACCTGCCCGAAGGCACACCGCGCGTGGTGTGTGGCTTCTCCATGGGTGGGTATGTGTTGATCGAGCTGCTGTCCACGCACCAGGCGCAAGTGGATGGCGTGGCGTTTATCGATACCTCGGCCGGGGTGGAGTCTGCCGAGTCCACGCTGGTACGCGAGAAAACCATCGCCGCGCTGGAGCGCGACTTTGCCAAAGCGGTGGACGGAACCATACAGTTCAGTCTGCACCCCGATAGCCACAGCAACACGTCGCTCGTAGACGTCATGCGCGCAATGATGACATCGGTCGGTGCGCCGGCCGTCATACGGCAGCTGCGCGCCATCATCGGGCGCAAAGACCACCGGGCCATGCTGGGCACCCTGGCGCTGCCGACTCTGGTGGCCTGTGGCCGCGAAGACAAGGTCACTCCGCCCGCGTTGTCGCAGGACCTGGCCAAGCTGGTTCCTGGCGCGCGGCTGGAATGGATAGAACAAGCCGGCCACCAGACTCCCCTGGAGCAACCCGCCCGGTTGGCGCAGTTGCTGCGGGCGCTGGTGCAGACCGCTACGACGAAAAACTGAAAAGACACACCTCAAGGAAACCACCATGCAAAGACGCTCCCTTCTGCAGGCGCTTGCCGCCGCACCCGCCGCTTTCACCTTGCTACCGACCCGCGCACAAAGTTTCCCGGACAAACCAGTACGTGTGGTGGTGCCGTTTGCGGCCGGCAATACGCTGGACACCGCCTTGCGCCAGGTGGCCGAGGTCTTCAAGACCAACACCGGGCAACAGCTGCTGGTGGACGCCAAACCCGGCGGCTCGGGCATCATCGCGGCGCAAAACGTGATGCAGGCGGCTCCCGACGGCTACTCGCTGTTGCTGGCCAACACCAGCATGTTCACGATCAACCCGCATACGTTCACCAAGCTGCCGTACGACCCGGACAAGAACTTCAAACCGGTCACCAACTTCCTCGGCTCGGCCATGGTCATGGCGGTGCACGCCAGTGTGCCGGCCAACAACGTAGCCGAGTTCGTGGCCTGGACCAAGGCCAACCCGGGCAAGGTGTCGTTCGCCTCCTTCACGGCCGGTAACTCGTCCCATTTTGCCGGTGTGATCCTGAACCAGCGCGCCGGTCTGGACATGACCCACGTGCCGTTCAACGGCACGCCGCCGGCCGTGCAGAATCTGGTGGGCGGGCAGGTAAACGCCGCGTTCCTGCCGCTGCTGGCGGTCAAGCCGCATGTCGATTCGGGCAAGGTCAAGGTGCTTGCCATCACCAGCCCGCAGCGTTCGTCCCTGATGCCCAACCTGGCCACTTTCCGCGAGCAGGGTTATCCGGAACTGGACATCTACATCTGGGCCGCCATCGTGGCACCTGCAGGCACGCCCGACGCGGTCATAGCCAAACTCAATACCGAGTTTGTCAAGGCATTGCGCAGCGTGGAGATCCGCGACAAATGGCTTGCGATGGGTTTCGAGCCCCTGCCCTCCACACCCGAAGAGTTCACCCGGTATTCGCAGGCCGAGTCCAAACGCTGGGCTGAAGCCGTCAAGATCTCCGGTTTCAAGGCAACGGAATAGGAAGGCATGAAACAGGCTTTCCCCTTCCCGCTGCGGCTACCCGTATTCGCAGCACCCATGTTCCTCATTTCCGGTCCCGACCTGGTGCTGGAGGCCTGCAAGGCCGGCATCATCGGTGCGTTCCCGACACCCAACGCGCGGCCGATCGAGATGCTGGAGACCTGGATGCGCCAGATCACCGAAGGCCTGGCACGGGCACGCGACGCACAGGGTGCCAGCACGGTCGGCCCGTGGTGTGCCAACCTGGTCACCCATTCTTCCAACACCCGGCTGGGGGAAGACCTGGCGCTGGTAGCCAAATACAAACCGCCAGTGGTCGTTACTGCGCTGGGTAGCCCCAAACCCGCCATCGAGGTAGTGCATGGCTACGGTGGCCTGGTGTTTGCTGACGTGATCGGCATCGGCCTGGCGAAGAAGGCGGTGGCCGCCGGTGCCGATGGCCTGGCCTGCGTGTCGGCCGGTGCGGGCGGACACACCGGTTTTCTGTCGCCGTTTGCATTTGTGAGTGCAGTACGAGAGTTTTTTGACGGCTACGTGATTATGGGCGGCGGCATCAGCGACGGCTGGGGTGTCGCCGGTGCGGTGGCCAGCGGGGCTGACTTCGTCTACATGGGCACCCGCTTCATTCCCACTGCCGAGAGCCTGGCTCCACAAGGTTACAAACA
>JANOCN010000202.1:0-19757 GCA_031412185.1 Betaproteobacteria bacterium
GTGTGCCGGGACTTCGCGCACCTGGCGGTGACTTTTTGCAGGGCCCTCAACATTCCGGCCCGCCTGGTGAGTGGTTACGCGATTTTCCCCGACCCTCCTCCCGACTTTCATGCCGTGTTTGAGGCCTACCTGGGTGGATCATGGGTGTTGTTTGACCCGACTGGCATGTCACCGGTTGAGCGTCTGGTACGACTGGCCAGCGGGCGCGATGCCAAAGATGTAGCTTTCGCAACTATTTATGGACCGGCGCGCATGTTGTCGATGCGCCCGGATATTCGCATAGTCGACCCCGTGGCGAACCCCGCCCAAGGAGTGCCTGATGGAAAAGTACAAAAAACCGGAAATTCGGCGTAGGAATCGTCTTACACCTACTCGGGCGTGGACGCCGTCGCAGGGCCGAAGTTTCGCTGGCATACTCGCGCAGTGTCCGCAATTGATTGACCAGGCCCGCGCCCCGCCGCTACTGGACTTTCAGAGTTGGCAACCGTGCGCAAATGATGCCCGGATGACGCAAATGAGCGATGCCGCAGTGCCCAGAACAGAGACCATGCAGCTAAAGACATTTATCGTTGAAGACAGCCCGGTCATTCGCGAAAACCTGATAGCCACGCTGGAGGAACTCGTTCCGATACGGGTGGTGGGCACAGCGGAAGACGAGCCCACGGCGGTGGCATGGCTGGGCAGCGATCAGAACCAGGCCGATCTGGTCATAGTCGACATATTTCTCAAGTCCGGCTCGGGGCTGGGGGTAATCCGTTATCTGCAAGCGTTGGCGAAGCACTTCACCGTGGTGGTACTCAGCAACTATGCCACCGCAGAAATCCGCCGCAAATGTAGTGAGCTCGGTGTAGACCGGGTGTTCGACAAATCCAACGAAATTGACGCATTGATAGACTATTGCGCTGCGCTGGCTGACAGCGATTTCCGGCGCACCACCCCCAACGGGCTTCAATGAACGCCTTGGTGGGCCAGCGCCGTGTCGGCCCGCCTACTGGATCAAGCCGTTTTTCAGGGCGTAATAGGTCAGGTCGCTGTTCGATTCCAGCTTCATCTTCTCCATAACCCGGGTGCGGTAGGTGCTGACGGTCTTGACGCTGAGCGACATGCTGACCGCCATGTGCCCTATGGTTTCACCTTTGGCAAGCCGAAGGAACACCTGTAGCTCCCGCTCCGACAACTGCTCGTGAAGCGCCTTTTCGCCCCCACCGGTGAACGCATCTGCCAGCCGCTCGGCGACGCCTGCAGTGATGTACTTCCGGCCGCGGTAGACGGTACGGATCGCCTTGACGATCTCTTCCGGGTCGCAGTCCTTGTTGAGGTAGCCACTGGCACCTTGGCGCAGCAGGGTGGTGGCGTAATGCTCTTCCGGAAAACCGGACAGTATCAGCACTGGCAGATCGGGTGCGCGCGCCTTGATGGCAGCCAGCGCATCGACTCCGCTCTGGTCGGGCATCGAGATATCCATCAGGATGACATCAACCTCGCCTTTGCGCACGATGTCCAACGCTTGGCGCCCAGTCGAGGCCTCCGCCACCACCTGGAAGTCGATCTGGTCGGAAAAAAACTGGCGCAGCCCGGCTCGCACCATGGCGTGGTCGTCAACAATAGCAATTCGAATCATGGTAATGCTAGCCTAAACAGGGCCGATGATCCCACATTTTGGACCGGGAGTTAACGATGGTTGTTTTAGATGCAGTCAAACGCAGCCGCATTGTCTTCCCGCTGGCATGTGTTGCGGTGGGCGCTGTCATGTTACTCAGCGAAGGCGCCTACCGCACATCCGTGCGTTCGCTGGATGAACTGGGCCGGATGGCCGCCGCACGTACCAGCATCATGAGCTTGTCGCAGAGCATTCTGGACGCTGAAACCGGTCAACGCGGCTATCTGTTGACCGACCGCAAGGAGTACCTGGCACCTTACGAATCCGCACTGCGGCGGATAGACGAAGCCTTCAAGGTGCTGGACAGCCATTACGGTGGGCCGAACCAGGTGGAAGAGCAATTGGCAAACCTGCACCGCCTGACAGAAGCCAAATTGTCGGAGGTGGAGCTGACGGTGCGGCTGCACCAGTCCGGCAAGCCGCAAACCGCGCGTGAGCTGATTCTGAGCGATATCGGCAAAGAGAAGATGGAAGACATCCGGCTGATCGGCGCCCAGCTTCTGGCCCACGAGAGCTCCAGGATTGCCGTCGGACGGCAAGACGTCTACAACACCTTGATGCTCAGCCGCATAGGGGTGGTAGCACTCAGCGTGGTTGGCTTGCTGGCTTTCTTTCTGTACTTGCGTCAGGCCACCGGCATGGTGCGGCAGCAGCTTGAGCTAAAACGCGCGGTGCAGGCTGAGCGTGATCGGCTGGAGATAGAGGTTGTTGAACGCACGTTCGAGCTGACCCAGTTGGCCCAACACCTGCAGACGGCGCGGGAAGACGAACGCAACCGACTGGCGCGCGACCTGCATGACGAGTTGGGGGCCTTGCTCACATCGGCCAAGCTGGATGCGGCGCGCATCAAGTCCCGGCTGGCCGGCACAGCGCCCGAAGCGTCGGAGCGGCTGGTACATCTGGTCGACAGCCTCAACCGCGGCATTGCCCTCAAGCGCCGCATCATCGAAGACTTGCGCCCGTCGTCGCTAAGCAATCTGGGGCTGGTTTCCACCCTGGAGATTCTGACGCGCGAGTTTGCCGACCGATCCGGCGTCAAGGTGCACTGTGCGCTGGAGCCGGTGGATCTCAGCCCGAGCGCGGAACTGGTAATTTACCGCCTGGTGCAGGAGGCCATCACCAACATCACCAAATACGCAAGCGCGCAGAATGTCTGGGTAACGCTTGGCAAGCGCGATGGCCAGGTGGAGGTTGCGGTGCGCGACGACGGAGCCGGGTTTGACAGCGCCACTTTGCGCACCCCCGGCCATGGCTTGCTAGGAATGCGTTTTCGCGTGGAAGCCGAGCGCGGCGTGCTTGCCGTGGTGTCCACCCCGGGTGGGGGAACCCTGATTCAGGGACGATTCCCCCAGGCAGGCGACAACACAGCCGCGCCAAATACCAGCTTGTAGGCCCGGTGGGCGGCTTCGCTGCAGCGCGCAACTGTGGGTAGCGTCCTACGCAGTCGGGTCCACTCTCCCGACATGTGCTCGGCGAACTGCCCTATCGCAGGCGCGGACACAGGCTGTGACACTTGAGCCATCGCATGCACCTGCGCTGCGAAATCCCTGAAACCGGGCCTCCATACCCACCCACACTGGAGTTTCAATATGTTGCATTACGCCGTTGTGTTTTTTGTCATTGCCCTGGTCGCTGCCTTATTTGGTTTTGGCGGTATCGCCGCAGGTGCCATGGGTATCGGCAAGATTCTCTTCGTAGTGTTCGCAGTGCTGGCCCTGGCCAGTTTCGCGGTCGGCCTGCTGAGGAAGAATTGAATGTCCTCCAACGATTCTTACGAGCCGAGCTCTTCAGCGGCACCCCACTTTTCTCCGTCCAACTTCAAACCAACCCAAGGAAACACCATGAACGTTACAAAATTTGCAGACTCCACCAGCAACGTCGCTGACCAGGCTGGTGCAACGGCAGACAGCGCCATCCGGTCCACCCAGCGCGCCGCCAATGGTGCACTGGACAGCCTGGCTGGCACCGTGCAGGACCTGCGCGACCAGGCCTCGCCTGCCATTCACCGGGCTACCGAACAGGTCGGTGCGCTCGCCCAACGTGGGGTAGACACGGTGCGTGAAACTACCCAGCAGTTGCGCGACCGTGCAATACGGGCCTCTGACAGCACGGTCAACTACATCAAGGACGAACCGGTCAAGTCGATGTTGATCGCCGCTGCAACCGGCGCTGCATTGATGGCCCTGGTGAGTTTGATGGGTGGCCACTCGCGCAACCGCCATTAATCGTTAACCCTGTCCGACCCGTGAAGAGGCCCTGATGCATCCCTTGTTGCACCTAATAGCCACCCAGCCACACCTCTTAGGTGAACACGCGCAAGCGTACGCCGAGTTGGTGTCGGCAGAGGTCGGTAAAGCCTCAGCGGCCTGGACACGAAAGGCCACACTGGGTGCAGGCGCGCTGTGTTGCGGGAGCATTGCGGTTGTGCTTGCGGGGGTGTCGCTTCTGTTGTGCGCAGTGGTTCCGGGAGCGCAGATGCCTGCGCCCTGGGCCCTTTGGGCCGTACCGCTGGTTCCGGCACTTGCCGCGGCTGGATGTGTATTGGCCGCGCGTGGAAATGGCGGCACAGGCAGTTTCGCCGTCTTGCGCGAACAAATGAAGGCCGATATAGCCATGTTGCGGGAAGTTAGCGCGCAATGACGGACACGAACATTTCGGTGGCGCGTCTTCAATCGTCACGCCAGCGTCTGCGCGAAGTCATGCACAAACAATCAGCGCCACGCCCGGTCACGGATTTGCATGGCGGTCGTGGTTCCGTGCTCGCGTGGCTGGATACGCTCAAACGCCAGCCCGCCGCCGGTCTGGTGCTGGATACCCTGGGTAACTGGTGGGGCCAGCATCCATTGCGGGTTATCGGCATGGTGGTTGGCGAGGGTGCCCGTGCGATGGCGCGGCCCATCAGTCAGCGCCATCCATTGGCGCTGGTAGCGATGGCACTGGTGTTTGGTGCCTTGTTCGTCTGGACGCGCCCGTGGCGCTGGATCCTGAAACCAGCACTGCTGGCAGGCTTGTTGCCGCAATTGATCCGGCGAACCATCGCCAACACGTCGCCACGTTCCTGGTTGACCATGTTGTCAGCATTGACGCAAAAGCCGTACCCTCAAACTTCCACACCCGCAAGAGACCGCGCGGTGCAGGTGCGCGCGCCCAGACAGAGCGGTGGTCTCTGAGATTCTGCGCACCCAAGTCAGCTTTTCGGTCCTTTGTCCCGGATCACCCTGCGGCCCTCGCGTGCCGCTGTCTCTAGCTGGCGCAGCAAGTGGCGGTCGGTAACCTCATTACAGGTAGCCAGCACCCCGCCAATCGCACCATGATCCAACTCTATGGCGGTGTAATTGACGTCGAATACGCGCGTTTCGACAACGTCGAGCGTGGCCAGCCTGAATGGCATATATGTGAGACAAGTCGCTAGTCCGGTGTCCATGACCGACTGAAAAATCGGGCCAACTACATGCCAGGTATCAGACCAGCAAGTCCGAACGCTTTGCCCAAGAGCTGATGGATGACGCTCACGCAGCACCGGAATAAACGCGTCGTTGTAAATCTGCGTCAGCTCGGTGCCCCAGGCCACCAGCGTGGGGACCTTGTTTTGAAATGCCAACCGCACGGCAGCCAGCAATTCAGGGGGCCAGCTGTCAACGGCGCCAATCGGGGAGCGGCTCCAGTCATAGTCAAGAACCAGGCGAGCCGCCTGCGACACTTTTGCCAGCGTCCGAAAGTCCGAAGCCCCCATCATTTTCCCCTTGTGCGCCCTTGTGCGCCCTTGTGCGCCCTTGTGCGCCCTTATGCGCAGTCCCGAAACGGGGAGCGGTTGAGAAGTTTCAATTGTTACGAAAAATGGTACTTCACAAAAAGTGTTCGATTGCAATATACCCAGGTTCCTAAGGGGAATTTAGTTGAAAACGTGGTTTTGATCGTGCGACGGCGCTTGTCCGACGGTATGTGGCGGCGAACGCTGACGGCGGCGACTAGCCGTGCCGCATAGGCTGCGCCATGGATTCGCTGAAGCAGTACCACGCCAAACGAAACTTCGCCAACACGCCGGAACCGCGCGATGGAGGTGACACGCAGGCGCAGCAACAGGTGTTTGTGATCCATAAACACTGGGCCAGCAGCCTGCATTACGATTTGCGGCTGGAACTGGGCGGCACGCTGAAGAGCTGGGCCGTGCCCAAGGGCCCGAGTTTCGATCCGCTCGAGAAGCGGCTGGCGGTCCAGGTCGAAGACCATCCAATTGCATATTCCAGCTTCGAGGGCAGCATTCCTGCCAAACAGTACGGGGCTGGCAAGGTGGTGCTCTGGGACAGCGGCTTCTGGTACCCGGTGGGTGATGCCGCGCAAGGTTACCACCAAGGCAATCTCAAATTCGAATTGGATGGCCACAAATTGCGCGGCAAATGGGTGCTGGTTCGCCTGCGCGGAAAAGGCGAAAAGCAGATGCCCTGGCTGCTGATCAAGGAGCGCGACGGTTTCGCCCGCGCGTCCAGCGAATACAGCGTGGTAGACGTCATGCCCGACAGTGTCAAGATGCTCAAACCGGTAAAGCGCCGGGTGGCAAACACTGTGCCAGAGGAGCCGCCAAAAATATTGCCAGAAAAGCTGCCAAAGAGATCGGAGCAGCAGGCGGCTGCAACACAAGATATCGCACCCGCAACACTGCCAAGCGCCGCAGTAGCCAGTGCGTTGCCGGACAAGCTGGAACCGCAGCTGGCCACGCTCGCCGCAGCACCAGCCAGCGACGCCGCGCAATGGATCTATGAGATCAAGTTCGACGGGTACCGGCTGTTGACCCGGATCGACCGCGTCGTCAGTTTTTTCACCCGCAATGGTCATGACTGGACTGCAAAATTGCAGCCCTTGCAGCAGGCGGTCTCCCGGCTGATGCTTCCAGCAGGCTGGTACGACGGCGAGATTGTGCTGCCCGACCCACATGGTCTGCCGGATTTTGGGGCCTTGCAGGCGGCCTTTGATACCGAGCGGACCCGCGATATCGTTTTGTACCTGTTCGATCTGCCTTACTTTGACGGTTACGACCTGCGCGCGGTGCCGCTGCAGCTGCGCCGCAGATTGCTGCAGCAAACATTGGCGGGCCGGGCCAGCGACCAGGTGCGGTTCAGCGAGGCGTTCGATGCCCCGGCCGGCGACCTGGTAGCTTCGGCATGCAAGCTGGGTCTGGAAGGTTTGATCGGCAAACGCCGCGATGCCCTGTACAGCCATGGCCGCAGTGCCAGCTGGATAAAAATCAAGTGCAAACAGCGCCAGGAGTTTGTGATTGGCGGCTACACCAAGCCACAGGGTCAACGCAGCGGCTTTGGCGCTTTGTTATTGGGTATACATGATGCCCAGGGCGTGCTGCGTTATGCAGGTAATGTGGGCAGCGGTTTCAGCCAGCAAGCGCTGGCAACGCTGATGGGCCAACTCCTGCCCAGGGCGGTCGCTACCAGCCCATTTGCCGACGGCACCGGGATCGAAGGCAAACCGCATTGGGTGAAACCCGAATTGCTGGCCGAGGTGTCTTTTGCCGAGTGGACCCGCAGTGGACGCATTCGCCACGCCTCCTTTCATGGCCTGCGCAACGACAAACCAGCCAGCGCCATCGTGCGCGAGGCACTCGTCGTCGCGGCCACGCCGCAGCAGGCTGCGCCACTACTGGGTGGTGGGCCAGCCATCACGCACCCTGAGCGGGTGATCGACGCCAGCAGCGGCACCACCAAGCTGGAGTTGGCAAATTACTACCGTCTGGTGGGCGAGTTGATGATGTTGCATCTGAAGGACCGGCCGGTGTCGCTGGTGCGCGCCCCCTCTGGGGTCGGCGGTGAGTTGTTTTTTCAGAAACATGCCGACACGCGCACATTGCCCGGGGTCGAGTCGCTCGACCCGGCGCTGTACATCAGTCACCCGGCGCTGCTCACGGTCACCGGTGTGCAAGGCCTGCTTTCAGCGGCACAGTGGAATGTGGTCGAATTCCACACATTCAATACGGGTATCCGCTCGCTCGAGTATCCAGACCGGCTGATTTTCGACCTGGACCCCGGTGCCGGCGTGGCCTGGCAGCAAGTGCAGGAAGCGGCGGAACTGGTACACGCCTTTCTGGCGCAACTCGGCCTCACGGCTTTCCTTAAAACCAGCGGTGGCAAAGGCCTGCATGTGGTCGTGCCTATCGCCAGCTGCCACGACTGGGACACCGTGGAAGGTTTTACGGACGCCGTGGCGTTGCATATGGCCAACACAATCCCGCAGCGTTTTGTGGCCAAAAGCGGGCCGAAGAACCGTGTCGGCAAGATTTTCATCGACACCCTGCGCAACCGGCTCGGCGCTACCACCGTCTGCGCCTGGTCGGCGCGCGCCCGTCCCGGCATGGGAATTTCGGTGCCGCTGGGCTGGGATGAGCTTGCCGCGCTACCGGGCAGCGACCACTGGACGGTGCGCACAGCCCACACCCGCCTGAAACACGGCAATGACGCGTGGAATGGGTACGACAAGGCGGCATGTCGTCTGACAGAGCCCATCAAGATCCTTGGCTACAGTGCACGTAGATAGCGCTACGCGCAGACCCTGTTGGAACTTGAGGGAAAGATCACTCCGATGCCAAACAACGCGAAAAGCCGCAACCGACTGCACGACCTGTACGAGGAAGGCCTGGACGACGCTGCGCAGGACTACGGTCAGTTGCGGCGCAGAATGATCGAACTGAGCCTCGCCTCGGCGCGGGCCATGCAGGCCATCGACAAGCTGCTCGAGCGTCTGCAAGGCAGCGAGGCGCAGCGCACGGCTGGCCAGTTTGCCCACTCCTGAAGCGGCCCTGCTCCATGCCGCGCGTCATCTGGAAAGGTGCGATCACTTTTGGTCTGGTGCACGTTCCGGTGGCGTTGTACCCGGCCTCCCAGGAAACCGGGGTGGACTTCGATTGGCTCGACAAACGCAGCATGGACCCGGTGGGGTACCAGCGCGTCAACAAGCGCACCGGCAAGGAAATCACGCGTGAGAACATCGTCAAAGGCGTCAAGGTAGACGGTGGCGACTACGTGGTGGTAAGCGAAGAAGAGATCAAAGCTGCGTTTCCCAAGAGCACCCAGACGATAGAGATTGAAAGCTTCGTGAAGGCCAGCGACATTGACTTTGTCTTGCTGGAGCGCCCGTACTACCTGGAGCCCGTCGGCAAGGCAGAAAAGGTTTATGTGCTGCTACGCGAAGCGATGCGCGACGCGGGTGTAATTGGTATTGCGCGGGTGGTCATGCACAGCAAGGAGCATCTGGCAGTGCTGGTGCCAGCAGGTCCGGCGCTGGTACTCAACACCATCCGCTGGGCCAGCGAAATCCGGCCACTCGACGAGCTCAAATTGCCCGCCTCTGGCAAGGCCGGGGCAAACCTGAAGCCGGCCGAACTGACTATGGCGGCCCAGTTGATAAAGGACATGACCAGCACCTGGAAGGCAGAGGCGTACACCGATACCTTCACCACTGCCGTGGAGGCATTGGTGCAGCGCAAACATGCCGCCGGAGAGACTGAGCAGGTGGCACCGGTGGAACAAGCGTTGGACGGCGCGACCGCGTCGAATGTGGTGGACTTGACCGAGTTGCTGTCGCGCAGCCTGGGCCGCAAGGCCTCGGCCGCCCCGGCGCAAAGGTCTGCTGCCGCTGCAGCCCCTGCGGCCCCTGCGGCCAAAAAATCCAGCGCGAAAAAGCCTGCGGTGCCGGTGCGCGCAGCAGCCGCGCGCAAACGCGCCTGACGCGCTGCGCCGCGCTCTTACCATTCGTACGCTAAAGGCAAGCCCCACCGTGGCCGATTTACAGATCACAAAGGGCTCTGTGTTGTTGGTGCTGGCGACCATCGCGGCCACGCTGGTGTGCGTGACACTGTTTTTGAACTTCACCACGGGTGAGAAGAAGATCGAACGACGCTTCGAGCGCATCTACGCCCTGGAAGACCCCCGGTTTCGCGACGAGCTGGGGCTGCTGCTCGGGCCACCGTTCCTGGAGGGCAATCGGCACCGGGTCTTGACCAACGGCGACGAGATTTTTCCCCCCATGCTGGCTGCCATCCGCAGTGCCCGCACATCCATCACCTTCGAGACCTATATCTATTGGTCGGGCGACATTGGCCAGACTTTTGCGTCAGCTTTGGCCGAGCGCGCACGGGCTGGTGTGAAGGTGCATGTATTGCTCGACTGGCTGGGCAGCGCAAAAATGGATGAGGCGCTGCTGGAAGAAATGAAAACGGCAGGCGTACAGATTCGAAAATTCCATCCGCCCCACTGGTCGAAGCTGGCGCGCTTCAACAACCGCACACACCGCAAGATTCTGGTGGTGGACGGCAGTGTCGGTTTTACCGGCGGCGTGGGCGTGGCACCCCACTGGACCGGAAACGCGCAGGACCCGGACCATTGGCGCGACACGCACTTTCAGGTGGAAGGGCCTGTGGTGGGGCAGTTGCAGGCGGTATTTCTGGATAACTGGACCAAGGTGACGGGCCAGGTATTACACGGGCCGGTCTACTTTCCGGTGCTGTCGCCGGTAGGTGACGAGAGGGCGCAGGTGTTCAGCAGCTCGCCCAGCGGCGGCAGCGAAAGCATGCAGCTGATGTACCTTCTGGCAATTACCGGCGCGTCGCGCACGATCGACCTGGCGGCCGCCTATTTCGTTCCCGACGAGCTGACCCAGGCCGCCCTGCGCGCTGCGGTCGCCCGCGGCGTGAAGATACGCATCATCGTGCCCGGCGAACACATCGACAGCGACACGGTGCGCAACGCGTCGCGTGCCTTGTGGGGGCCACTGCTGCAAGCCGGTGTGGTAATTGCCGAGTACCAGCCCACCATGTTTCACTGCAAGATCATGATTGTCGACTCGCTGCTGGTATCGGTGGGGTCCACCAACTTCGACAACCGCTCATTCCGGCTCAACGATGAAGCAACCCTGAATATTCTGGATGCCAAATTTGCCAGCCAGCAGACGGCGATCTTCGAGCAGGACCTGAAGCGTGCTCGCGTGGTAACCCACGCGCAGTGGCTGGAACGACCACTGCGCGAGAAGCTGATCGAACGCCTGTCCTCGCTGCTCAGCGCCCAGTTGTAGCGGGTTGCCGAGCGCCGGTCGGCGCGCTGCTATCGGCGTTGCAAAAACTGTTGGTCAGCAACAATCTGGACAGTCTGGCTCAACAGTTCCAAGTCTCCCAACTTGATCAACATCTGGTAGGTCAAAGCCGCCAGCTCCGAGATATTGGTCACCAGCCGTACGTCTTCCGCTTCAAACTGCTTGGTGCTCTGGGAGATCACCCAGACTGTACCCACGGTACGGCCTTGAACGTGAAAGGGTACCAGCAGCACTTCGCGTATGGGCGGCTCCACGCCCGCCGCTGTCCTGTACGCTCTGCCAGGCTGCAGCATCAAGATAGTCGCATCACTCTCGAGCACCAGACCACACGGGCTTTCGTCATGCTTGACCACACTTCCCAGATATTTGTCGAACAGGCCCACTGCTGCCTGCCAAAGCAGAATCTGGGTTCCATTGTCCCGGCCCGACAGACTAACCCCGGCTGAATCCGCTCCGGTGAGGTCTTTGACCGCCAGGGAGAGCGTTGTCAATACTGACTCGGGCGATTCTCTGAGGGTTTTTATGACAACCGATGTGGCTTCAACTTCCGCTTGGTAGTCTGGGATCCGTGATGCGCGCTGAGCCAGCAAATGATTCCCCAAGACCTGTTGAACGTCAGGGGAGATGCGTGTCGTATCGAATTCGAGGGTGTTCATGTTGCGCCTTTTCATACCTGGTGAATTTCGCCCCTCGTCGGCGCATCTTTTGGTAGATCAATTATGCGGCACCGGGTGCTGTGAATAGGCACAGCCCGGCCGACTTGCTTGCGCGTGCGCGGGTGTCACGGCAGTTGCTGCGCCGCGCGTGACTTCCGAAATCACCTACCCGTCAAAGACCAATCGGCCATACGCCTGTGCCGTCGGTTACAAACACCCGGCTAGATGGGGCCGGATCGATGGCATAGCCACCGGTGAAGTCGCCAAACGAAGGCAGCAGCGTGACATCGCTCTGGTGGTAAAAGCATGGCAAACGCAGGCGCTGCCTACCCTTGCCATGCAGCGCAAACACCGGATGTACGTGCCCGGCAATCACGTGCCGGCCGCCGTGCGCTTGGGGGGTGTGGCGCAACGCAAACGGACCGATCACCAGCGGCTCGTTGACAGCCTCGATGCCGAGCGCGGGCGGGGGGTCACCCGCGTGCAGGTCGTGGTTGCCGCGCACCAGGGTACACACCACCTGCGGGTGCTTCTGTCGCCACGCCTGCAGGGCGGCCAGTGTGCCGGGTGTGCGCGACGCCCTTGCATGCAGAAAATCACCGAGAAACACCAACTGCCGGCACGGGTGTGCTGCCAGCAGAAGATCGAGCCGCTCCAGGTTGGCCTGCGTGGTTCCACCTGGCACCGGTTGGCCGAGCGCGCGGTAGGCCGCTGCCTTGCCGAAATGTGCGTCTGCCACACACATCACCTGCTGGTCCGGCCAGACCACGGCCTTGCCCGCCAGCAACAGCAGCCGCGTGCCGGCCACATCCAGTGCGAATTGGTGGTTGACTGGTGTACCTTCGCCCTGCCGGGCTACGGTGCTATGAGCCTTCGGAACGGCCGGGCGGCTCATGGGCTGCGCGCCGCGCGCCCGCGACGGCTGCGCGTCGGCGCGCTCGCCAACACCGGTGCAGGCGGGCGCTCGGCAGCAAACTCAGTGCGTTCGCGGACCTGGTCGGTAGGTTCGTAGCCCCCCGCACCTGCAGCCTGTTCAAGCTCTGCCACCATGCGGGCGATACGGTCGGCCAGTTTTTCCGAACTCATACTCTCACGCATCCTTTGCACCAGCAAGGGGAAGGCAAAAGGCGTGGGGCGCTGTAGCTGGCGCAGGTCCAGCGTGCGGCCCTGCAGGCGCAGCAGTGTGGCGGCAAGGCGGTCCAGTTCCAGCTCCTGGCGCATCACCTCCTGCTGCGCCTGCGCCAGCAACAGGTTCGCCGGATCGTAGTTGCGAAATACATCGTAGAACAAGCTCGACGATGCCTGCAACTGCCGGTTGCTCTTGGGTGCGCCAGGGTAACCGCTGGAGACCAGTCCGGAGATGCGCGCTATTTCGCGGAACCGGCGTTGCGCCAATTCGCCAGCATTCAGGCTATCCACCACATCCTGCAGCAAGTCATCGGTAGTCAACAGCGCTGCGGTGAGGCTGGTCGCCCAGTCGATCTGTGTGGCCGACAACAACTCAAAGCCATAGTCGTTGACAGAGATCGAAAACGTCCGTGGTGCCAGCTTGCCAATCCGCCAGGCCAGCAAACTGGCCAGCCCAAGGTGCACGTTGCGCCCGGCATACGGATAAACAAACAGGTGCCAGCCTTCGCGCGATTGCAGCGCTTCTGCCAGCAGGGTGTGCCGGGTCGGCAATGCCGACCAGCGCCGCTGGATGTCGAGCAGCGGCTTCACGAGTTGCATCTCGGGGCCGTCGAAGTGGCCCTGCGCGGCGGCGTCCAGGCGCGCCATGACGGCATCGGAGAGTTCGCCAGACAGCGGCATACGGCCGCCATTCCAGCGCGGCACGGCCGGCTTCCTGCCACGGGCCGGACGCACGTAAGCGGTCATCTCATGTACCCGCACCAGTTCCAGCAGCCTGCCGCCAAACAACAGATGGTCGCCGGCTTTGAGCCGCGCGATAAAACTCTCTTCCACCGTGCCCAGCGTCTTGCCGCCACCGCCTTTGCTCCAGAACTTCAGCGCCACACTGGCGTCGCTGACGATGGTGCCGATACCCATGCGGTGGCGCCGCGCCAGCTGCGCATCGGGCACCCGCCACACACCCTGCGCGTCCGGTACCGCACGGTGGTAGTCCGGGTAGGCTTGCAACGAGCCGCCCCCATGCTGCACAAACGCCAGCGCCCAGGCCCACTCCGTGTCCGTGAGCTCGCGGTAGGCAACACTGGCGCTGACCTCGGCGCGCAAGGCATCAGGTGTGAAGCCCCCGCCGAGCGCCACCGTGACGAGGTGCTGCACCAACACGTCGAGGGGCTTGTGCGGCGAAAGGCGGGCCTCTACCTGCCCTGCTGCCACCGCATCCTGCGCGGCGATGGACTCGATCAGTTCCAGGCTGTGGGTCGGCACGATGGTAAGACGCGAAGGCCGCCCCGGTGCGTGGCCGGAGCGCCCGGCGCGCTGCATCAGGCGCGCAACACCTTTGGGTGAACCAATCTGCAGCACCCGTTGCACCGGCAAAAAATCCACACCCAGGTCCAGGCTGGAGGTACATACCACGGCTTTGAGTTGCCCGGCCTTGAGCGCCTGCTCGACCCAGTCGCGTACCTTGCGGTCCAGCGAGCCGTGGTGCAGCGCAATTTGCCCCGCCCAGTCGGGCCGCGCATCGAGCAGCGCCTGGAACCACAGTTCCGACTGCGAACGGGTGTTCGTGAATACCAGCGCCGTGCTGCTGCGCTCCAGCTCCGCCACCACCTGCGGCAACATGCGCAGGCCCAGGTGGCCAGCCCACGGGAAGCGCTCTATCCCCGGCGGCAACAGGGTATCGATGGCCAACACCTTGGGTACCCTTCCCTGCACCAATAGGCCGCCACCTTGCGGCACCAATACCTCCAGCGCATACGGGAGGTTGCCGAGCGTAGCCGACAAGCCCCAGGTTACAAGCACCGGTTGCCATTGGCGCAGGCGCGCCAGGGCGAGCTGCAGCTGCACACCACGTTTGTTGCCGATCATTTCGTGCCATTCGTCCACCACCACCATGCGCAGCTTGTCAAACAATGCGCTCGCATCGGCCCGGGTCAGCAGCAGGGTCAGGCTCTCGGGCGTGGTGATCAACACCGTGGGCAAACGCACAGCCTGGCGCGCGCGTTGCGTGGCGCTGGTGTCGCCGCTGCGCACGCCGACACTCCAGGGTATGTTCAGCGCCTGCAGCGGCGTGGTGAGCGCCCGCTCGGTGTCGGCTGCCAGCGCACGCATCGGTGTGATCCACAACACCGTCAACGGTGGCGCGGCCGGTGCGCGTTTGCTGGCGGTAGCGCGCTTGGTCGCTACGACACAGGTCGGCAGCGGCGCGGGGTGCGCGTACTGGTTCAGGGCGGCCAGCCAGACCGCGTAGGTCTTGCCCGAACCAGTGGTGGCGTGCAACAAACCCGAGGCACCCTGCGCGACCGCCTGCCACACCTCGCGCTGGAACGGAAACACCTTCCAGCCTTGCTGGCGGAACCAGGCGTCTGCGATTGTTTTGCGAACGGTGGCGCGCGCTGCCCCGGTTTTCGCGCGTTCGGGCGCTTGCGGTACCGGCATGGCCCCGCTGTGCAACTGCGCCATCAGACCTCAAGCGCCGGTTGCTGCGCCGCAGAATCCGGCGAACCGGTGCCTGGCAACAAGGCACGCAAAGTGTCGATGGTGTCGGCTTCGTCCAGCGGTTTGTCCTGACGCCAACGCAGCATGCGCGGGAAGCGAACGGCGATGCCGCTTTTGTGCCGGCCGCTCAGGGAAATACCTTCAAAACCCAGTTCGAACACCATCGTCGGCGTGACGCTGCGCACCGGGCCGAATTTCTCCATCGTGGTCTTGCGGATGATGGCATCGACCTGGCGCATCTCGGCATCGGTCAGGCCGGAATAGGCTTTGGCAAATGGCACCAGCCTGCGTTCGCGCGCCTGCTGCGGCGCGTCCCACACGGCAAAGGTGTAGTCGCTGTACAGGCTGGCACGGCGGCCATGGCCGCGCTGCGCATAAACCAGCACGGCGTCGATGCGGTAGGGCTCGATCTTCCACTTCCACCAGACGCCGATGTCTTTGGTGCGCCCGACACCGTAGTGGGCGTCATTGGCCTTCAGCATCAGACCCTCGACCCCGAGTGCGCGCGAATCTGCGCGCTGGCGCTCGAAATCCGGCCAGTCGGCACCACGCAATACGGGTGACAACTGCAAGAGAGGCTGCGCGGATGTGGCAACCACCTGCTCGAGCTGCGCGCGGCGGCTGGCCTGCGGGTGTTGCCGCCAGTCTTCGGCCTGCCATTCGAGCAGATCGTAGGCAAGCAAGGCCACCGGGACCTTCTTGAGCAGCGCGGCACCGAGGGTCTTGCGGCCGATGCGTTGCTGCAGCAATGCAAATGCTTGAACCTGACCCTCTTTCCAGACTACGATCTCACCGTCCAGCACGGTGCCATCGGGCAAACTGGCGGCTACCGCTGCCAACTCGGGAAACCGCTCGGTCACCAGTTCCTCGCCGCGCGACCACAACCAGTACTGGCCACCACGCTTGACCAGCTGGGCGCGGATGCCGTCCCACTTCCATTCGACCTGCCAGTCCGAAGGCGCACCCAAAAGCTGGCCAAAGTCTGCGCTGGCAGCCACCAGCGGGTGTGCCAGAAAAAACGGGTATGGCTGCCCGGGATCGCGCACATCGGAGCCGTCGTCTGGCACCGGGGCTACCAGACGAAGAAAATCGTCCGCAGCAGGCCGCGCCGCCAGGCTGGTGTAGCCCACCAGTCGCTGCGCTATGCGCTTGGCGTCAACGCCGCTGGTTGCCGCCAGCGCACGCGTGACCAGCAGGCGCGAAACACCGACCCGAAAACTGCCGGTGATGAGCTTGATGCACACCAGGCGACCGCGCCGGTCGAGTTGTTGCAACAGTGGCAACAACTGCGCCACCAGCGCATCGGGAGCCAGCCCGCGCAGTGGCAGCAGTTTGTCCAGCACCCAGGTGGCAAGACCTTCTGTGGAGGTGTGCGCCGACTGCGGTAACAACCAGGCAATAGTCTCGGCCAGATCCCCCACCGCCTGGTAACTCTCCTCGAACAGCCAGGGCGGCAAAGCGCTTGCGGCAAGTGCCATCTCGCGCAGCACCCTGCTGCTCACCATCTGGCGCGGCTTGCCGCCGCCTAGGAAATAAACCGCCCACGCCGCGTCGGCAGGGTCTGCCGTGCGGAAGTAGTCCTGCATCGCCACCAGTTTGGCATTGCTGCTGGTGGTGGCGTCGAGCCGGTCGTACAGGTCGGCAAACGCTTTCATGGGGCCTGCAATGCCGCTGGCGCTGGCGCGTCGGGCGCTGCGGTGGGGCCTGGCGCGTGTACCGCCTGCGGACCGGCATCCTGCGACACGTCCTGGGCTTCTTCTTCGCCGTATTCGGTGCTGAACGCCTGTGCGTCCAACCCTTGCTCGCACAACCAGCGCACCATCACGTTGACCTGACCGTGGGTCACAAACACACGCTGTGCACCGGTGGCGCTGATGGCCGCCTGCAGGCCCGGCCAGTCGGCGTGGTCGGACATCACGAACCCACGGTCCACGCCACGCCGGCGCCGCGTGCCGCGCAGTTGCATCCAGCCACTGGCGAACGCGTCGGCGTAGTCACCAAAACGTTTCATCCAGGGGGTGCCCTGCGCCGATGGCGGGGCCAGCACGATGCTGCGGCGCAACTGCGCAACATCGGTAACGCTGGTCGCCGTTGCCGTGGCTGGCAACTGGACACCGGCCTGCCGGTAGACCCTGGTCAACGGTTCCATGGCGCCGTGCAGCAGGATCGGGCCGATCTGCGGGTCCAGCCCCGACAGCAGACGTTGCGCTTTGCCGAATGCATAACAAAACAACACGCTGGTGCGCTGGTTGTCTGCGTTTTTTTGCCACCAGCGGTTGATGTCGGCAAAAATCTCCCGCTGCGCCTGCCACTGGTAGATCGGCAGGGCGAAAGTGGATTCGGTCACAAACGCGTGGCAAGGCACCGGCTCGAAAGCTGTGCAGGTACCGTCGTCCTCCACCTTGTAGTCGCCTGACACCACCCAGACTTCGCCGCCAAACTCCAGCCGCACCTGGGCCGAGCCCAACACATGTCCGGCCGGGTGCAGGCTGAGCTTGACGCCGTGGTGCAGCACGGTCTCGCCATAGGCCAGCGTGTCCAGCGCGATATCTGCTCCCAGACGGTGGCGCAATATGCCCGCGCCCGCCACCGCCGCCAGGTAATGGGCGCTGCCGGGCCGGGCATGGTCGCTATGGCCGTGCGTAATCACGGCACGCTGTACCGGCCGCCAGGGGTCGATGTAGAAGTCGCCCGCCGGGCAATACAGGCCCTCAGGGCGGGCAGTGACAAGGTCCATGAAAACGCTTTGGGGAGTGGCGCAGAGTGCGCATCTTCCCAGCTTTCTGGTAACCCGGCGAACCACCGAATATTGCGCCCGGAACTGAACGGCCATTGCGTCGTTGGCGCCGATGCCGTCGTGCAAAGACGGACGACAGCGCTTTGCGCAAACGTCCTACAAACCATGGAAAACACACACGTAAGCTCTTGCTGGATACACGTCCACAACCGTTACCAAGGGAAAATTACTATGGCTAAACCAAGCGACGCTGCCAGCAACCGCAGCAGCAATACAAAAAACACGCCCAAGCGGCCTGCGCAATCGCGCGGCGCAGAGAAGTCAAATTTGCAGACAGCCAATGTGCCTGCAGTGCTGGCGGAGAAAATGGCGCAGGTGCAGGCACTCGTGCAGGCGATGCCTTTCAACGCCAACAAGACCGCAGAACATGGCTTCGCAAGTTCGCTGAGGCCGCCGCAGGGCGCAACCGTTGAAGCCGAGTCGCCGCTTGCCAGTGGCAGCACACTGTCGGAAGAAAACGGCTCCGAGAAAACCGGCAGCACGGCGCTTGCCGGCGTCAACTCCACCATAGAGCCACTGGACCGGGTACGGGTAGATTCGGCCGGCCGGATGCTCACCACCAACCAGGGCGTCCCGATAGCCGATAACCAGAACTCGCTCAAGCTGGGTTTGCGCGGTCCGGTGCTGCTGGAAGACTTTGTACTGCGCGAGAAACTTACCCACTTCGACCATGAACGCATTCCGGAGCGCATTGTGCACGCGCGTGGGTCTGCAGCGCATGGGTTTTTCGAGTGTTACGAACCTCAGACTGCGCTTACCCGGGCGGCACCATTCAAGGCAGCAGGCAAGATTACCCCGGTGTTTGTGCGCTTCTCCACCGTTGTAGGAGAGCGTGGCTCAAAAGACACGGCGCGCGACGCACGCGGGTTCGCGGTCAAGTTCTATACCGACGAGGGCAACTGGGATCTGGTGGGCAACAACATGCCGGTGTTCTTCATCCAGGACGCAATGAAGTTTCCAGACCTGGTGCACGCCGTCAAACCCGAGCCGCACAACCAGATGCCGCAGGCTGGAAGTGCCCACAATACATTTTGGGACTTCGTGTCGCTGATGCCGGAATCGACCCATATGCTGATGTGGGTCATGTCCGACCGGGGCATTCCACGAAGCTACGCCACCATGCAAGGTTTTGGTGTGCACACCTACCGCTTGGTCAACGAAGCCGGCAAATCGGTGTTTGTGAAGTTCCATTGGACTCCCAAGGCCGGTACCCACTCGTTGGTGTGGGACGAAGCGGTGAAGATATCGGGTGCCGACCCAGACTACCACCGGCGTGATCTGTGGGAGCGTATCGAGGCCGGGGCGTACCCAGAATACGAACTGGGCTTTCAGTGCTTTACCGAAGAGCAGGCAGAAAGCTTCAGTTTCGATGTGCTGGACGCCACCAAACTCGTCCCGGAAGAACTGGTACCGGTCACCCCCGTGGGGCGCATGGTGTTGAACCGCAATCCGGACAACTTCTTTGCCGAGACAGAACAGGTAGCTTTCTGCACCGCGCACGTTGTGCCAGGGATCGACTTCTCGAACGACCCGCTGCTCGCAGGGCGCATTCACTCCTATGTGGACACGCAGATTTCGCGGCTGGGCGGGCCGAACTTTCACGAGATACCGATCAACGCACCGATTGCGCAGGTTCACAATAACCAGCGCGACGGTATGCACCGCCAGGCAATTCATCGCGGCGCGGTCTCTTACGAGCCCAACTCCCTGGGCGGCGGTTGCCCATTCCAGGCTGGCGCGGCGCAGGGGTTCGTGTCGGTGGCGGCGCGCCAGCAATCGCAGGAAGACCAAGCCAAAGTACGCGGAAAACCGGAAAAATTTGCCGACCACTACACCCAGGCTACGTTGTTTTTTGAGAGCCAGACGCCGGTTGAACAAGCCCATATCGCCGCAGCGTTCCGGTTTGAGCTGAGCAAGGTCAGCGTACCGG
>JANOCN010000203.1:0-1769 GCA_031412185.1 Betaproteobacteria bacterium
CCGCATGTGAGCAGTGCGGTCGCAATCGCGTACCCACCGTGCACCTGGTCTCGACCCTGGCAGCATGGGGCCGCTTGTCTTTCGGCGCTTTAGCCGTTGCCGGGAGCGGCGCTGCAACGCGCCTGGTGTTGTCGCTGCGACCAGGCGCGCCATTGCTGCGCCACGGCCTGGCCATGGCACAAGCGAAGCAAGAGTCGCTGGGGCCGATCACTTTGCTGTCCGGCCCTGAGGGGGGGCTGAGTGCTGCCGAAGAAGAATGGGCGCTAAGCCAGGGTTTTGCGCCGGTGTCGCTGGGCAGCCGCATCTACCGGGCCGAGACCGCCGCATTGGTGGCGCTTACACTGCTGGCATGAATCGAAGCCTTGGCTTGCTCGCTGTCTGCCAGGGGCTGTTCCTCACCAACAACGTTGTCTTTATCGCGATCAACGGCTTGATTGGCCTGAGCCTGGCCCCTCTGGGCTGGATGGCGACTTTGCCGGTAATGGGGTATGTGGTAGGCGGCGCACTCAGCACGCCCCTGGTAGCTTATACACAGGCGGCCTGGGGGCGCAAAGTATCGTTCCAGCTTGGTTTGCTGGTGGCACTGCTGTCCGCGCTGCTGTGCTGGTACGCCGTCAGCGACAAGAATTTCTGGCTGCTGGTCGCCGCTACCGTAATCGCGGGCTACTACAGCGCCAACGGGCAGTTGTACCGCTTTGCAGCGGCCGAACTGGCGCCACCGGCGTTCCGTGAAAAGGCGATTTCCCTGGTGCTTGCGGGCGGGCTGATTGGCGCGGTGATCGGTCCCAACCTGGCCACCCGGACCAGGGGATTGTTTGCCGTGCCTTTTGCGGGTGCGTACGCGGCGCTGGCGGTGGTGGCGCTGCTGTCGATGGTGCTGGTCGCCGGCCTGAAGTTTCCCGCCGTGCCTGTGAAAACAGCGAGCAGTCCTGCCGGTCGGCCGCTGCTTGAGATCATGCGCCAGCCGGTGTTCATTGTGTCGACCATAGGCGCGGCGTTTGGCTACGGTGTGATGAATCTGTTGATGGCGGCCACTCCGCTGGCCATGCAGGTGTGCAATTTGCCGTTCGAGGATGCCGCGCTGGTGCTGCAATGGCATGTCATCGGCATGTTTGCACCGGGCTTTTTTACCGGGCACCTGATCCGGCGTTTTGGCACCCAGAAGATCATGGTGGTGGGGGTATTGCTCAACCTGGTCTGCGTGGCGGTGGCGCTGTCAGGGGTGGAGTTGCACCAGTTTGTGGTGGCGCTGTTTGTGCTGGGGGTGGGCTGGAATTTCCTGTTCACCGCCAGCACCAGCCTGTCGCTGCAGGCGTATCGCCCGGAAGAAAAAGACCGGGCCCAGGGCGCTATCAATTTTTGTGTGTTTGTAGTGATGGCGCTGACCTCATTTGCCTCCGGTGCGCTCGTCACCACACAAGGCTGGCGGCTGCTGAACCTGGGCTCGTTGCTGCCGGTGGGGCTGATCGCCCTGGCGCTGGCCTGGTATGCCCTGCGATCACGCAGGTACCGCGATCAGCTCGTTTGACCGGTCCGATTGGTCGATTGGTCGATTTTTGAGAGAACCCGACAAAGCCCGACCGGAAACTGGAAGTTCACCGGGGCGCAGTCAGAACCGCGCGTCGAGCCAGCGTTTGAGCTCCTGGAACACCTGCTCGCGTTCCGGGGCGCGCTCGTTGAAAATCTCGTGGTACAGCGCTTCGAAGCAGTGCGAGGTCACCACATCCCGGGGCGCCGCCTCGGCGAAGGCGCGGCTGCCGGCCGGGTTG
>JANOCN010000204.1:0-5338 GCA_031412185.1 Betaproteobacteria bacterium
ATACAACAGCTCCAGCCACTGGCGGCTGGTACGGCCGTCGGTATAGGCCTGGCGCGCACCTAGCCGCTCCGCCAGGTCGGCGAATATGTCGTAGTCGTCGCGCGCCAGCCCATACGGCTCGGCAATGCGGTGCATGGCCACCATCAGCGGGTCGGTCGGCGCGGCACCGATGTCTTCGCGCTCCAGTGTCAGGGTCGCGGGCAGCACGATGTCGGCATGGCGCGCCGTGGCAGTCCAGCCGCTTTCATGCACCACCAGCGTGTCCAGCGTGCGGAAGGCCTCGCGCAGGCGGTACAAATCCTGGTGGTGGTGGAACGGGTTGCCGCCGATCCAGTAGGCCAGCCGGATATGCGGGTAGGTCAGGCGTTGCCCGCTGTAGTCGAATGTGCTGCCCGGGTGCAGCAGCATGTCGGCAATACGCGCACAGGGGATGAAAGCCTTCACCGCGTTGTCGCCCTGCGGCAGCGCGGGCACCATCACCGCATTCATACGCCGGCCGTAGTGGGCCAGGGTTCCCAGGGCATACGCGTAACCACCACCGGGCAGCCCGAGCTGGCCCAGTGCAGCCGCCAGCACGGCCGCCATCCAGACTGGCTGTTCGCCATGTTCCGAGCGCTGCAGGGAATGGGCTACCACCACCAGCACACGTTTGCCGGGCAGGCTGCGCGCCAGTTCGGTGATGTCGCGCTCGGGCAGCCCGCAAATGGCGCTGGCCCATGCAGCGGTCTTTGCGACACCGTCGCTGCGGCCCATCAGGTAGTCCTCAAAAACAGGCCAGCCTTCGCAATAGTGCGCCAGGAAGTCCCGGTCGTGCAGGCCATCGCTTACCAGCGTAGCCAGCAGCCCCAGCATCAGCGCCGAGTCGGTTCCAGGAATCACCGCCAGCCACTGCGGCTGCGCCTCGTCGGGGCTGTCGGTCCGCAGCGGGCTGACCGAGATGAAGCGGCAGCCGCGCGCTGCGGCCTTGGCCATGTCGCCGCGTTCGGTGTGGCGGCTGATTCCGCCGCTGGCCACGCGCGAATTCTTCAGCGCCAGGCCGCCAAAGGCAAGCACCACATCGCTGTGCTGCACGATCTGGTCCCAGGTGACGGCACGCCGCGCGATCTGGTCCAGGCTGCCCAGGATGTGGGGCAGCAACACCTCGGAGGCACCGGCGCTGTAGCTGTTGACCGAGCGCACATAGCCGCCCAGGGTGGTGTTCAGAAAGCGGTGCAGCTGACTTTGTGCGTGGTGAAAACGCCCGGCGCTCGACCAGCCGTACGAGCCGCCAAATATGCTCTCCACACCGTGTCGTTCCTTCACCCGGCGCAATTCGGCGGCAACGCGGTCGAGTACCTCGGCCCACGGCAGCGCCACAAAAACATCGTCACCGCGTTTTGCATCCGGCCCCGGCCCGTGTTCCAGCCAGCCACGGCGCACCATGGGCGTGGTGACCCGTGCGCGGTGCTGCAGCGCGGCAGCGAAGTTGTCGATCAGCGGGTTTGGGTCCGGGTCGTCCGGATGCGGCTTCACGGTCAGCGCGCCGTCGTGCCACGCGGCCGAGAAAACGCCCCAGTGCGAACTGTGGGGGCGCAAGGTGGGTGCCTGGGGCGGCACGACGGTCAGGGTGGTGGTCATTTATTGTTACGCAAAGACGAACGGTAGGCGACGAGGCGCGCCTGCAAACCGGGCCGGGCAGCGGACGCGACCAGGCGTGCGAAATCGGCGTCATCGTCGGCCTCGCTGCGTGGGTGCAGGGCGGCCAGCACCTGGGTCTGGGTGACACTGTCGAGCCGCTGCACCGATTTGGCCAGGGTTTGCTCTAGGTCGGCGGGTCGGGCACGGTCAAACACATGCTGCACCAGACCGGCGGCGCTGGCCTGCGGCTGGGTAACCATCCTGCCACTCAGGATCCAGCAACTGGCGTGAGCCGACCCTACCAAACCACCAAGCCGCCCGCTCCCGAGTACGAGGCCGAAAGCTGCTCCCGGAAACGCGAACGTGGCGTCCGTCGTGGCCCAGCGCATGGTGCAGGCCGCGAACAGGTCGGCACCGGCACCCCAGGTCTTGCCCCGCGCCAATGCGGCGGTCACAAATGGTGCGCGGTGCACTTGCTGCAAAAGCAGTTCGACACGTATGAATCGCGCCAGCAAGCTGTCGTCGGTTTCTTGTTCGAGGTCTGACAGGTCAAAGCCGGTACAGAAGTGGGGCCCGGTGGAGTCAAACAACAAGGCCCGTGTACCGTCGGCATGGCAGGCGGCGACCGCAGCGCTAAGCTTCGCCACCATCGCACCCGACAAGCTGTTGCCTTTGTCGGGCCGTGCCAGCGTGATGCGGGTGGTCGCGCCTTCGCGGCGGACTTCAATGCAGCTTGCGCTCATCAGAAGACCTCCATGCTTTGCACTGCGGTGCTATTCGCCTTGGGAACGGCCCGGCGGCTCATGTCGTTTCCGGCCCCCAGAGATTGGGCACCATGGTGTTGGAGTAGCCGGAAACGAATGGTTTGGTCTTGCCGGTCGCCGGGTCGAACACGTGCCGCGCGATTTCGCCGATGTTCCCGCCGTACATGTGGATGCTCACCGACACCTGGTCGGCATACGCGTTGCGCACGCGATGGATGTCGCCAACCCTGGGCGACACCACTTCCACGTCGCCGGGGTGGAGCCGGTGTTCAGCACCCGCCACCAGGGCACCGGTGGCGCAGGCCTCGAAACGCTGGCTGAACTCACTGCCGCGCAACATGCCGATGATTCCCCACACCGTGTGGTCGTGCACCGGCGTTTGCTGGCCCGGGCCCCAGACAAAACTGACCAGCGAAAAGCGCCCCAGCGGATCAGCGTGCAGCAGGTACTGCCGGTAAAACTCGGGGTGTGGCTGTGCCAAAACGTCGGGCAACCAGTTGTCCTGGGCAACCAGGCCGCGCATCAGCCGCTCACCGTGCGGCACCAGGGTGGTCTCATCCATCCCCTCACCGCACAGGCGGGTCATGGACTGCACCGTCTCTTTCAAGATGGACAGGCCGTTGCCGATGCTCATCAGATAACCTCCGCGCTGCGCACTGCGGTGCTATACGCCTTGGGAGCGGCCCGGCGGCTCATGGCGTAACTCCGGTTGCGGCTGCAGCAGGGGTGGCGGAAGGCGCGCCGTGTTGGCCCAGCGTGGGCAAGGTGGTGGTCAATGGAACCGGTGCACCGTCCAGCCACACCGGGCACACCACTGTTCTGGTCATACGCCCGGAGGGCAGGGCGAGCGGCTGCACCAGTTGCAGATGCTCCGCCTGCCGGTCCGCCATGGCCTGTGCATAACCATTGATGGGTGCGCTTGGCACGCCCTGCGCTTCAAACAGCGCCAGCCAGTGCGCCGCGTCACGCGCAACAAACTTCGCTTCCAGCAGCAGCTTTAATGCGCCCTGGTGCTGGGCGCGCAGCGACGGTGTGAGAAAACGGCTGTCGTCCAGCAGCTCGTCAGCCTGCACCACCGCGCACACCGAGGCCCAGAGGCGGTTGTTGCCAGCGGCAATCACAAACCAGTCGTCGCGCGCCTGGTAGGCCTGGTAGGGCGCGTTGCGCGGATGCGCTGAGCCGAGTTTGACCGGGTTCCTGCCGGTGCCGAAGTACTCGCTGGTCTGCAGTGCCGCCACGGCCAACGTGGTGCCAAACATCGGGATGTCGATATGGCCACCTGCGCCGCCGCTGCGCACCCGCGCCAGCAGCGCGGCGATGGTGAACGCGCCGTACAGCCCAGCGGTGAAGTCCGCAATCGGCACGCCGCATTTGACCGGCGCGCCGCCAGGTTCACCGGTGACACTCATCACACCCGCGACTGCCTGCAAGGTCACGTCGAAGCCACCCTCGGTGGCACGCGGGCCGGTCTGGCCATAGGCGGATATCGAGCAATAGATCAGCTCGGGTTTGCGCGCCGCAAACCAGTCCCAGCCCAGACCGAGGCGTTGCATCACACCGGGGCGGTTGTTTTCGACCAGCACGTCGGCGTCCAGTACCAGCGCACGCGCGCGGTCGCGGTCCTGCGCGTCCTTGAGGTTCAGCACCACCGAGCGTTTGCCGCGGTTCAAGGCGGCAAAGTTTTCGCTGTAGCCGTCACTCAGCGGTGGCCATTGGCGCAGGCTGTCGCCTTCCGGCGGCTCGACCTTGGTAACCACGGCACCAAAGTCGGCCAGCAACATGGCACAAAAAGGGCCAGCCGCCACGTGGCAGAACTCGACCACACGCACGCCGGCCAGGGGATGTTGGTTGGATGGCATTGGATTGGTTCCTTCTTCGCAGGATCTATTCTCCCCCTAGAATTTCCGCTACTCCACCTTCTCCGAAAGCCAACCCCATGAAACTCCAAAACAAAGTCTGCATCGTCACCGGTGCCGCCAGCGGTATCGGCAAAGAGATCGCACTCACCTTCGCCCGCGAAGGCGGTCGAGTGGTTATTGCCGACCTCAACAAGGCTGCGGCGCAAGCCGCTGCAGACGAAATCGTCAAAAGCGGTGGCACTGCCATGGCAGTGGCGATGGACGTGACGAATGAGGACCAGGTCAACGCGGCGGTGGCCGACGTGGTGGCTGCGTATGGCGGGGTGGACGTGCTGGTCAGCAACGCGGGTATCCAGATCGTGCATGCGGTCGAAGAGTTTCCGTTCGCCGACTGGAAGAAGATGCTGGCGATCCACCTCGACGGGGCTTTTCTCACCACCAAAGCCTGCGTTCCCCACATGCAGAAATCAGGCCGCGGCGGCAGCATCATCTACATGGGCTCTGTGCATTCCAAGGAGGCCTCGGTGCTCAAGTCGGCCTACGTCACCGCCAAGCACGGCCTGATGGGTCTGTGCAAGACCGTGGCCAAGGAAGGCGGCAAACACAAGATTCGCGCGAATGTGATCTGCCCCGGTTTCGTGCGCACGCCGCTGGTCGAGAAGCAGATTCCCGAGCAGGCGAAAGCTCTGAACATCAGCGAAGAAGACGTGATCAAGAAGGTAATGCTCAAGGAAACGGTGGACGGCGAGTTCACGACGGTGCAGGACGTGGCCGCCGTTGCGCTGCTGTTTGCCGGCTTTGAGACCAATGCGCTGACCGGCCAGTCGCTGGTGGTCAGCCACGGCTGGTTCATGCAGTAGCCTTGTGAAGGCGGGCTCCCCAGGTAGCCAGCCCGATGCCGAGCAACGCAAAGACCACCACCGGTAGCGCCAGCCCCAGCACGCCTAGCGGAGCAATCAGCGCCGCAAACAGCGGTGGACCCAGGGTGGAGCCCACGTTGCCCATCTGTGCCACTGCGCCGTTGGCCCGCGCGTGAATCTGGTTCTCGTCGGACAGATACGGAATCAGCGAGAACGCGGCGCCGCCCGACAAGCCCGC
>JANOCN010000205.1:0-1644 GCA_031412185.1 Betaproteobacteria bacterium
CGTGTGTAGCCCAGTTGTGCCAGGCCTTGCGCCAGGATCGCCGTGTAGGCAGCCACGCGTTGTGCCATACGCTTGAGCCCCTCGGGTCCGTGGTAGACGGCATACATGCTGGCGACCACTGCCGGCAGCACCTGCGCAGTGCATATGTTGGACGTGGCCTTTTCACGGCGGATGTGCTGCTCGCGCGTTTGCAGCGCCAGGCGATACGCCGGGTTACCGTGAACATCGATACTCACGCCCGCCAGACGGCCCGGCATGGAGCGCTTGAACGTATCCAGGCAGGCCAGGTAGGCGGCGTGCGGCCCGCCATTGCACATCGGCATGCCGAAACGCTGCGTGGTACCGACCACGATGTCCGCACCCCATTCGCCCGGCGGCTTCAGCAGCGTCAGCGCGAGCAGGTCGGCAGCCACAATGCAGGCGGCGCCTTTGGCGTGGATCTTTTCTGCGTCTGCGCTCCAGTCCTGCACCCAGCCGCTGCTGGCCGGGTATTGGATCAGCGCCGCGAAAAAATCATTCGCAATCGCTGCGTCCCATGCGGGCGCGGAATTGGCGCTGACGACGGTGATTCCCAGCGGTGCGGCACGGGTCTGTATGACTTCGATGGTTTGCGGGTGGCAGTCGCCAGCCACCAAAAATACATTGCTTTTGCTTTTGACGCAGCGTTTGGCCAGTGTCATGGCCTCGGCGGCGGCGGTCGCTTCGTCGAGCATGGACGCGTTGGCAATCGGCATGGCGGTAAGGTCACACACCATGGTCTGAAAGTTGATCAGCGCCTCAAGACGGCCTTGCGAGATCTCTGCCTGGTACGGGGTGTAGGCGGTGTACCAGGCCGGATTTTCCAGCACATTGCGCAGGATCACGCCGGGTGTGTGGGTGCCGTAGTAACCCTGGCCGATGAAACTTTTCAGCACCAGGTTCTTCGACGCGATGGCCTTGATCTCGGCCAGTGCAGCGGCTTCGCTGATCGCGGCCGGAATATCCATCTTGCTGGTGCGTGCGATCGAACGCGGCACGATGCCTGCTATGAGCTCACGCCGCGATGCTGCGCCCACCGTAGCCAGCATCAGGGCTTCGTCGGTTGCGCTGATGCCGATATGGCGGGCGATAAATTCGCCGGGGTTTTCAAGATCGGCAAGGGATGGGGTGGGATGCACAGGCATGGGTTTCACGCGGAAAATTTTGTGTAGCTGGTCTCGTCCATCAAGGCATCCAGCTGCGACGGGTCAGACAGCTTGATCTTGAAGAACCAGCCGGCACCGAGCGGGTCGGAGTTGGCTAGCGACGGGTCGGCACGCAGGGCTTCATTGACTTCCGTTACCTCGCCGCTGATCGGCATGTACACATCGGCAGCGGCCTTGACCGACTCCACCACACCGGCGATTTCTTTTGCTGCGAATGTTTTGCCCACTTCGGGCAGGTCCACGAACACCACGTCACCCAGCGCATCCTGCGCATGGTGCGTGATACCCACGGTGGCTGCGCCGCCGTCGATGTTGAGCCATTCGTGGTCTTCGGTATATTTGATTGCCATGCGTTTCTCCGGTGTTGAATGATGCAGAACAGGTTGCGAAAATCAGCCGCGAAAGTATCGGTTCGGTACAAACGGTATGGCGACGACCTCCATCGGCACCGCTTTGTTGC
>JANOCN010000206.1:0-2065 GCA_031412185.1 Betaproteobacteria bacterium
CGTCATCGTCGATCCAGGCGCATTGGGCGCACCGGTGCTTGCCAAAATGGTCTGGCTGCTGGCGCTGGCGCTGATGGTGTGGATGGTGCGCCGCGCGCGGTGGGGCGAAGACCTGAGCTGGGCTGACGGTCAATGGGCCGCCACCGCCCACACGGCACTGCGTGCCGGTGACAGTGCTGGCGCCGCGCAGACATTGGTGGAGACGCGCGCCAACCACTACGGCGTGCTGTTCTGGATCGGCCTGTCGGGGATCATGGCAGTTACCTCGGTAGGCTGGGCCATACTGGATTACGCCCGCCAGCCGATCGAGACCGGCAGCATGGCGCTGAGCAGCCTTTTTGTGTTCGGGCTGGCACTCACTGCTACCCTTCAGACCTTTACACGGCGTGTACGCCATGACAACCTGGGGCTGTGCGAAAACACGTTCTTTCAGAACCGCCGCGTGCCCTGGAAAAGCATCACCAGTCTGCGCCGCGTCAACCTCAACGAAGCAGCCCAGCAGCGCTACCACAACACCAGCAAGCGGACCGGCTCGCGGCCACCCAACCTGATCGTCTGGCGCATCGGCGACGCCGCAGACCGGGAAATCCTGCAGCTATCGGAAACCATGTCGCCGCAAGCGGCGTTTGACGCGCTGCGCCAACGCATCGAATTGCACATCAACCAGTCTAACTCGGCCTGGCCGACCGGCGATTTTGCTGCCGACAGTTCCAGGGCCGGACCGCACGTGGGCGGTGCATCCGAATACGGGGGTGATGGCTTGCTTCCCCCATCTCCAGACTTCGACGAGTTTCAGCGCCGCCTGCAGGCCCGCCATAAGCGCTTTACGCTGGCAGGGCTGGCCCTGATGGTGCTGCCGTTTGCAGCAGCCGCTGCGTACGCGACCTGGCTCACGCTCTGGTGATACGCGCAGTCTGCTCGGTAAGTGCCAACAATCCCAGAAGTGCTTCGTTAACCGCTTCCCCTGTGGGATATGACTTCGCAACCCTTGCATTTGCCACGAACCCCCTTGCCAAAATCTTCGCGATGATACTCGGCCCGCATCTCTTCTTTAGCTTTGCTCATATATTCCTCGCTCATGTCGAGTTGCCCTACGGGCGCTGAGCCGCCACGAGCACATAGCTGCCCTTGACGAGATTCGAGAGAAATTCTTCAAGTGCAGGTACAAGCGGCAACAGATACATCAGTTCATTGGACACCGCATCCAGGACCAGTACCGCGATTGGTAGCGCAGCCATGTTCTGCTGATACGGGAGATTCTTGTCTACGGTAATGAAGGCATCAAAACTCGCCGCAGCCAGTGCGAGCAACTTTCCGTTCTTGATGCCGGACCAGCCTTCAATTACAACTGTGGAGACCTGGTGCGAGGGTAGCGCCAGACGCAGACGCGCCGGCACGCACTCGTCAAGCAGCAGGCGCATCGGCTGCAAGTCGCTCTTGCGCCGCTTCGAGCACGGCTACGGCACGCTCGCGGGATACTGACGGAAAGTCCTCCAGAAACTCTTCCAGGGAAGAAGACCCTTCAAGGTAATCGAAAAGGTTCTTGACTGGCACTCGGGTACCAGTGAAGCACAGCGCTCCGCTCATGATCTCCGGGTCGCGCTTGACAAGGGATGCATCCATAGTCACCTCCAGTCAGTCAGTTTACCCGGTGGGCATGCCAAAGTGCTTTGTTCTGGTGCCTGGGAGTGCGGGCGCGACCATCCATATCTCGGAAAAGTGAAGTTGAAGTTGACCCTTTTTCGCGGACACCTTACCGTTATGGAAGAAGGAGTTGACGTCTCCCCCGAATTCCGGGGCAGTTTAAATCTGGAGGTAAGGTAGCTTCTCGGTCGGCCCGCAAGGGCTGAAAGGAGAAGTGATGAAGAGGTCGAGATTTTCAGAGGAACAGATCGCTTAGCATTGCGACTGGCCGATTCCGGCACACCGGTGGTAGATGTGTGCCGGCAGATCGGTGTGTCGGAGGCGACGTACTACACCTGGAGGAAGAAGTACGGCGACTTGGGAGTTACCGAACTCAAGCGCCTGAAGATGCTGGAAGACGAGAACGCCCGGCTGAAGGGAA
>JANOCN010000207.1:0-1924 GCA_031412185.1 Betaproteobacteria bacterium
GCCATCCGGTCCGAGGGCGACCAGTTCGACCTGTTCCATTTCAACGTGACTACCATCGATGCGCAAGGCGTTGTGTTGCGGCAGGAGCCGGAGTTTCCGCCCGTGATTGCAGCGGAGCAGTTTGCTGCGGCGCGCCTGCGCTTCGAGCTGGCCAGTTATGCGCCGGACTACGTGTTTTCGCGCGCGGCTTTTGAGCGAATTGGTGGCTACGTGCCGTTCCCGCTGGCCTGGTGCTCGGACGATGCCACCTGGATATCGCTGGCCGGCGAGCGTGGCATCCGTACCCTGGACGGCCCGAAAGTACATTGGCGCCTGTCGGGCCAGAACATCAGCTCGCACTCGGCAAAACTTGTGTCGCGCAAGTTCGATGCGATGGTCGGCTACCTGGTCTGGCTGGACGCACATTTCCGCACCAAGCCGCCCGGTGCCACAGGCACCGGTGCCGACGCGTTGATGGCGTACACGCCGAGCTGGTTGTACCGGCAGATGACCATTCTGGGTGCCCCTTTCTGGCCGCTTCGGGTGTGGCAGGTTGCCTGGCGCCTGCGTCACCTGCCGCACCATGGGTTTTTCCGCGACCTGCAGCGCACGATCCGGTTCGACTCCCGGCGCACGCGGCGCGCCGGTTGAAGATGAGAAAGCCTGTGGAACCGCTCAGTTTTCAGGGTCGGCGCGCGCTGGTGCTGTCTCCGGTGGCCACCCATCCAACAACGCATGGCAACCGCGCACGCGTGGTGGCGATGATCGGTTTTCTGGAAGCGCTGGGCTTCGAGGTGCACGTGGTCGTATTGCTGCGCGGCGACGCCGATACGGCGGCCATGCAGCGGGCCTACGGCGAGCGGCTGCACCTGGTGCCCTACACGCGGCCACCCCGGCGCGAGAGCACCGCCGGGGCCTGGGCGCGCAGGGTGCGCCAGATCGCCGATGAGGACACACGTTACGCGCTGGGCGGCGACGACTGGTACGACGACGCCACCGACGCGGTGCTGGACCAGCTCGACCGCGACCTTGGCTTCGACCTGGTGGTGGTCGAGTACGCTTACTTGTCGCGCGCGCTGCTGCGCATGAAGTCGGCCAAACTCAAGGTGATCGACACCCACGACATTTTTGCCAACCGGCACCGGGTGTTTCTCAAGGCCGGCATGAGCCCCAGCTACTACTCCACCACACCGGCCGAAGAAAAGCGCTGCCTGTTGCGTGCCGATCTGGTACTCGGCATCCAGGCCCATGAGACCGGGCAACTGCTGGCTTACGGGGCAGATGCCATCACCTTCGGCCACACGGTAGAGATCGAGCCGCTTTTCAACACCGCCGTTGCAGAGTTCGACTTGTTGATGGTGGGCTCGGGCAACCCCATGAATGTGGAGGGCTTGCTCTGGTTTGGCCAGCAGGTTTTGCCACATCTGGTTGCATCGGCGCCTGGTTTTCGTGTTGCGGTTGCGGGCGGTGTGTGCTCTGCCACGCCAGAATTTGCGGGCCTCACAAAACTCGGCATCGTGCAGGACTTAAAGCATGTGTATGCGCGCACGCGCGTGGCAATGAACCCGGTGCGCAACGGCACCGGGCTCAATATCAAGTCGGTAGAGGCCATGGGTTTTGGTATGCCGCTGCTGTCTACACCCAGTGGTTCCCGTGGCCTCGAAGAGGCGTGGGGCGCGGCGATTGTGGTTGCCGATACACCCGAGGCGTTCGGACAGGCGGCGCTGGCACTGGCGGGTGACGGTGCTGCGCTGGACAGTCTGTCGCAAGGCGGTCTGGCTTTTGCACGCAACTGGAACAGTGTGCATACCGAAGTTTTCCGGTCGCGGCTGGCAGCCGCGTTTCCCCCAAACTCCTGAGCTCACGATGGCCCAATTTGTTTCCCCTTACGCGCCTGTTTTTCCCCCGACGCCGCGCCTGCCGGTTTTCGGCTGGAGCACTTTTG
>JANOCN010000208.1:0-12456 GCA_031412185.1 Betaproteobacteria bacterium
CTGGCGCGTGCTCTGGTGCAGCGCACCCGCGTAGCCAGGCTGCTGGAAGGCTTTCGTGACACCCCGGCGGCGGACCAGGCAGCCTTGTACACCGTGTTGGTGGCGGTGTCGCAACTACTAGCCGATGTGCCGGAGATCGCCGAGCTCGATATCAACCCCTTGATCCTGAACCACGAAGGCGCCATTGCACTCGATGCGCGCATCCGTGTGACCGCCAGCGCGCCTGCCGGGGCAAAAAACTTCGCCATCCGGCCGTACCCCGCGCACCTGTGCGAAACGATCCAGTGGCAAGGCAGGACGTTGACCTTGCGGCCGATACGGCCCGAGGACGAAACGCAGCACCTGGCGTTCCTTGGCCGACTGGACCCGGAGGACATTCGCATGCGTGTGTTCTACAGTCGGCGCAGCATAGAGCGCAGCGAGCTGGCGCGCTTGACCCAGATCGACTACGAACGCGAGATGGCTATCGTGGCGGTTGCTGCGGGACCCGACGGCGTGGAGGAAACGCTGGGCGCGGTGCGTGCCGTGGCCGACCCCGACAACACGGACGCAGAATTTGGCGTGATTGTCCGCTCCGATGTAAAGGGACTCGGATTGGGACTGGTTCTGATGCACAAGCTTATTCGAACGCTGCGCGAGCAGGGTACGCGGCGGCTGGTGGGGACCGTGCTGGCGCAAAATCATTCGATGCTGGCGTTGGCGCAGCGACTGGGGTTTGCGCACAGTCCGTCCGAACACGCAGACGGGACGAAACAAGTCCACCTGGTGCTGCAGCATTGACTTCCAGCGATCGGACCCAGCTGGCACGGCGATGAAGCGAAGCCTCCCAAAGCGAAAAGTAGGGATCGACTCTAGCCCGGCCTTGATGCAGGTCAAGCGGGCCGGTCGCATCCGCCGCCATACTTAGCAATCGCGCGGCTTCTCCGTGTGCCTGGGTTCCACGATGCCCGCCAACAGCTAGACACTATGTGACAGCACTGCAACTTCTTGCTTACATCCATGCCGCCCTGGTGCTGCAGCTGGTCGGTGGGATTGGCGTCGCCGCATGGCGGCGACGCAGCACCCATCCGGTGACGCCTGGGTCTGCTGCCGCCGAAGCCCCACCGGTCTCGTCCGGTGCCTGGCCCGGTTGGCGAGAATTCCGTGTTGTGCGTCGCGTGTTTGAGGACGCGGCCAAGACCCAGTGCTCGTTTCATCTGGCGCCCGTCGATGGCGTGCTGCTGACGCCGTTCAAGCCGGGCCAGTACCTCACTTTCTCACTCCTGGTTGCCGACAGTGTGTCGGGGAAACATGGCATCGGCCGCACGATCACGCGCTGTTACTCGCTTTCCGACTGTCCGGGTCCAACGGGCTATCGCGTCACCATCAAGCGAGTGCCAGCGCCAGCCGGGCGGCCCGAGTTGCCGCCAGGCGCATCGTCGAGCCACTTTCACGACCGGGTTCAAGAGGGCGACATCCTCAGGGTGAAAGCACCGTCCGGCCAGTTCTTCATCGATCCTGATCCTGCTGTGCCTGCGGTACTGATCGCCGGGGGCATCGGCGTCACGCCGATGATGAGCATGCTGCGATGGTGCCTTGCCGAGCAGCCGCAGCGCACCGTTCACCTGTACTACGGACTGCGGCACGGCGGCGAGCACGCCTTCAAGCAGGTGCTCGAACAGCTGGCGGCGTCCTACTCTAATTTCCATCTGAACGTGGTCTACAGCAGTGCAGGCCCCAAAGACGTCCAGGGCCGCGACTACCTGCACGCCGGTCACGTGGACATCGACTTGCTGCGCCGCTATCTGCCGCACGGTCGCCATCGGTTCTATGTCTGCGGCCCGCCGCCGATGATGGCGAGTCTGGTCCCGGCGTTGGGCGTCTGGGGAGTTGGTTCCGAAGACATTCACTTCGAGGCCTTTGGGCCTGCGTCGTTGCCGCCCGCTCAGTCGGCGCTGGCGCAGTCCGACGACGCGCGCACGCGTGGCATCTTCCCGCTGGACGTGCGTTTTGTGGGCACCGGGCGCACCTTGGTTTGGGACGGACAGGACGCGAATCTGCTGGACTTCGCCGAACATCACGGCGTGGAAGTCGATTCTGGTTGTCGTTCGGGGAGCTGCGGCAGTTGCGAGACGCCACTCGTCAGCGGAACCGTTCGCTATGCCCAAAAACCGGACCATGACATTCGGCCAGGGCACTGCCTGCTGTGTGTCGGCACACCGCAATCGGCCCTGGTGCTTGAGGCATGACGACCATGAAAGCCAGCTTGATCATCCGCGAAGTCCTGCCCTTCTATCTGGCGCTGCTGGCCCTTGGAGTCGCCGCGCTGCTGCTGGACGCGCTGCTGCACGCGTTCGACGCGGTCTGGATCGGTCGCTATCTGGGCATCCCCGGTACCCTGCTCATCATCGGTTCGTTCGGCTATTCGCTGCGCAAGCGCAAGATCATCAGCGTCGGTAAGCCGGTGACCCTGCTGCGCTGGCATGAGCGTATGGCTTGGGCCGGCTCGCTGCTGGTGCTGGTGCATGCCGGCATTCACTTCAACGCCATTCTGGGCTGGCTGGCAGTCTGGGCCATGCTGATCAACGTGGGCAGCGGGCTGACCGGAAAGTTCCTGCTACAGCGCTCGCGAAAGCGCCTGGATGCTGCGCGAGTGCGCATGCATGGGCAAGGGCTCGCTGGCGACGATCTGGAAGAGCGGCTGTACTGGGACAGCCTGACCTTCGATGCCGT
Organism: Betaproteobacteria bacterium; assembly: GCA_031412185.1. GTDB lineage: Bacteria > Pseudomonadota > Gammaproteobacteria > Burkholderiales > Burkholderiaceae_C > CAISIP01. The sequence continues at coordinate 2,713 of JANOCN010000208.1, forward strand.
CAAGCAATGGCGGCTGGTGCACTACCCGATCACTCTGGCGTTTACGGTGCTCGCCGTGGCGCACATCGTCAGCATCTTCCTGTTCTGGGGCTGGAAATGATGCGCCGCTGGGTGCTCGGCATCATCACGGTCAACCTGCTGGTTCTTGTGGCACTGGTGTTTGCGTACCCACACCTGATGGTCAGCCCGGGTGCCCTGGTGCCAGCACACGCCGCGCTCACGACCGATTGCTTCGCCTGCCACGCGCCGTGGCGCGGTGCGGCGTCTGATCGCTGCGTTGTTTGCCACACCTTGCCGGACATCGGATTGCGAACCAGCAAAGGCGTAGCGCTTCCCAAGCCAACGGTCAAGGCATCGTTTCACCAGGAGCTAATCGAACAGAATTGCATGGCTTGCCATAGCGATCACACCGGGCCGAAACTCACGCAGCGCAGCAGGAAGCCCTTTTCACACGCGCTGCTGCGCACCGAAACGCGGGAGCGCTGCGAAAGTTGCCACAAGGCACCAGCCGACGCATTCCACCGGCAAGCGAAGGGAAACTGCGCCCAGTGCCACAGCACGCACAAGTGGAAGCCCGCAAACTTCGAACATGAGAAGCTGTTCGTACTTGACCAGGATCACAACGCGGCATGTGTGACCTGTCATATCGGCAATGATTTCAGCAGATACACCTGCTACGGCTGCCACGAACACACGCTCGCCAATGTACGGCGCAAACACCAGGAGGAAGGCATTCAAGACTTCGAGAACTGCGTAGAGTGCCATCGCAGCGCCAGTGAGGAACCGCAAGGCAAGCGACCACGCGAGGAACGCAAGAAAGACTGAGAGCGTGAGAGGCAATCCCGGCGGCGCTTTCGCACCGGTTACAGTACGGCCGATACTTCGAGGCCGCCGTGCCAGGCCGACGACGGGGCAACACCCGCCCTGCCGTGCGGAGCCAAATCGTTTTCACGTTGCGCTTGTTGTGCGCCAGTCGCCACCATTCGACAAACTCCGGGTCAAATAAGACGTGTTCGAGTTCATCGTTGATTTCATGTCGCGAACAGGGTATCTGGGTGTGTTTGTATTGATGTTCGCCGAGAATATTTTCCCGCCGCTTCCGTCGGAGTTGATCATGCCGTTCGCTGGATTTGCTGCAGCGCGCGGAGACCTGAACATCGTGTTGGTAGTGTTGGCGGGCACGACCGGGTCCGTATTGGGTGCCTTGCCATGGTACTTCGCGGGTGCGTGGATAGGGCGGGAGCGGCTCAGACGCCTTGCGGAAAAGCGTGGACGCTGGCTGGCCATCTCGCCAGAACAGCTTGAAAAAACGTCGGTCTGGTTTGATCGGCACGGCCGCCGTGCGGTCTTCCTCGGCCGATTGGTGCCAGCCGTGCGGACCTTGATCTCGGTTCCAGCGGGCATGATACGGATGCCCGTTGGCCCCTTTGTCGCGTACTCTGCTGCCGGTTCGCTGCTGTGGAGTAGCTTGCTGTGCGGCGCCGGGTTCCTGCTGCAGTCGAATTACGCCATCGTTGCGAAGTATCTCGATCCGGTATCCAAGGGGATCGTCGGGTTGCTTCTTGCGGTTTACGTTTACCAGGTGCTGGCCTACCGCAAGCCCAAGTCGTCCAAATAGATGGATGTCGAGGATGCGCAACTTGAATTCCCCGGCAGCTTGCCCGTATTGCATTCAATTGGAAGAAGCTCATGAAGATATTGCTACCTGTGGACGGAAGTAAAACCACGAAGCGCATGCTGCGCTACCTCGCTGCGCACGACGAATTCCTGGGTGCCGGCCACGATCACACGATATTTACTGCGGTCCCGTTCATCCCTGCCCGGGTCGCAATCTTCATGAGCCGCAGCGCGATCGACGACTACTACCGGGACCAGGCGGAAGACGTTCTTCGACCTGCAAGAGCGTTTTGCAAAAAATACGGCTGGAAGGTTCGCGAGGTCCATACCAATGGCGCCGCAGCCCAGCTGATTGCCGAGCTGGCCGAAGCTCAGAAGTTTGACTTGATCGTGATGGGAACACATGGACGCTCGGCAATCAGCACCCTGGTACTCGGATCAGTCGCGAGCGTCGTGATGGCGCTCAGCAAAGTGCCAGTGCTGTTGATCCGCTGATTCTGTCGCTGCCAAGGACTCAGTCTGACCCGGGCCGGGCCACCAACCAGCCATTTCGGGTGGCGGCCTCAACGATCCGGAAATTCGAGCACCACGCGTGACGCCACATCGCCCCGCGCAAGCCGGTCCAGCACGTCATTGATCGCCGACAGCGGCTGCAGTTCGATGTCGGCCTTGACCTTGCCCTCGGCGGCGAATGCCAGCGCTTCCGCCATGTCTTTGCGCGTTCCGACCAGCGATCCGCGTACCGTGATGCAGTTCAACACCACGTCGAACAGCGGGAACGGGAATTCCCCCGGGGGCAGGCCCGCGAGCACGCAGGTGCCGCGCTTGCGGGTCATGCCCACGCCCTGCTTGAACGCTTCCAGCGAGGGTGCCGTGATCAGCACGCCATGGGCACCGCCCCCGGTTGCTTTCTTCACTGCCCTCGCCGCATCGCTGGTTTTCGCATTCACCAGAACATCGGCGCCCAGCAACTTCGCATGCGCGAGTTTGCCGTCGTCGACATCGACTGCGCAGACGTGCAGGCCCATCGCCTTGGCATACTGGATTGCCAGGTGCCCGAGGCCGCCGACACCGGAGATCGCGATCCATTCGCCAGGCTTGGCGTTGCTCTCCTTGATTCCCTTGTAAGTGGTGACACCGGCGCAGATGATCGGTGCTGCGTCTCGGGCCGCCAGGCCGGCGGGAATGTGCGCCACATAGTTCGGGTCGGCCAGGATGTACTGCGCAAAGCCGCCGTTTTTGGTGTAGCCGCCGAATTGTGCTTCGCCGCACACGGTTTCCCAGGCCGACAGGCAGTATTCGCAATGGCCGCAGGCCGAGTAGAGCCAGGGCACCCCGACCCGGTCGCCTTCCTTCACCGCAGTCACGCCCGCTCCGAGCGCGACCACGCGCCCGATACCTTCATGGCCGGGAATGAAGGGCGGCGCAGGCTTTACCGGCCAGTCGCCTCTGGCGGCGTGCAGATCGGTGTGGCAGACGCCACAGGCTTCGGTCTTGACGAGGATCTGGCCAGCCGCGGGCGACGGAATGTCCCATTCCTGGATGACCAGCGGTTTACCGAATTGCACGACCACTGCGGCTTGCATTTTGAGTGCCATGGCGAATGTCCCTTGTGGGTGGGGTTGATGACGAACGCGAGGTTGTGCCATCGTGTGCCGCACCACCGCCCTCAACACCGGATGGATGATTTTGAATCAGCGGCTGACGCTTGCACTGGCACGCTCCGTGGGCCAAGAGTAGTGTTCGCGGCCGCGCCGGGCTTGATGCAGGTCAAGGCAGGCCGCTATGGGCCCACTATCAGCCCGGTTGTTACTAGCGGAAACAAGGACCTTCCCCGAACATTCGCAATCACGGCAGCTTCACAAGGTATTCAAAGGAATTTTCAGGTAAGCCGTCCCATTCGCCTCCACGGGCGGCATCTGGCCGGCCCGGATATTGACCTGGATGGAAGGAAGGATCAGGTTCGGCATCTGCAGGGTCGCGTCGCGCGCCGTACGCATGGCGACGAATTGCTCTTGCGTCACTCCGTCATGGATATGGATGTTGTGGGCCCGCTGGTCGGCCACTCTGCTCTCCCACTGGGGTTCGCGCCCGCCGGGTGGGTAGTCGTGGCACATGAAAAGGCGCGTGGCGGGCGGCAGCGCGAGTATCTTGCGCACCGAGTCATAGAGCGTGCCCGCATTTCCGCCGGGAAAGTCGCAACGCGCGGTGCCGACGTCGGGCATGAACAGCGTGTCGCCCACAAACACCACAGCGCCGACCTTGTAAGCCATGCAGCTCGGCGTGTGGCCCGGCACCGCCAGGGCTTGCACTTCCAGCGAACCGATCGCAAGGGTTTCGCCATCGGCCAGCAAGCGGTCGAACTGCGAGCCGTCCAGCCGAAACTCGGGCCCCAGGTTGAACACTTTTTTGAAGATGCCCTGTACCTGAGTGATGTTGCTGCCAATGGCAATCTGCCCGCCCAGCTCCCGGCGCAGATACGGAGCCGCCGTGAGGTGATCCGCATGGGCGTGGGTTTCCAGGATCCACAGCACCTGCAGCCGCTGCTCGCGCACGAAGGCGACCACCTTGTCGGCCGAATCGGTGCGGGTACGGCCCGATTTGGGGTCGTAGTCCAGCACCGGGTCGATGATTGCGCAAGCCGAACCCGGCTGGCCATGGACCACGTAGGTGATGGTCCAGGTGGCGGGGTCGAAGAAAGGTTGGACGGTGGGGTTCATGGACAAACTCCTGATTTATTCATCGGATAATAATCTATTGACAGATATATTGTATCGTGCGAAACTGATTTTCGCCCGAACCTGACTTGAAAGAAAGAAATGACCCAAGACACCATGATCGACCTTGACACCATGCGCGCTGGGGCGCAAGAAGCCTGCAGCATGATGAAAGTGCTATCCAACCCCGACCGCCTGCTGCTGCTGTGCGGGCTGGCCGAGGGGGAACGCAATGTGGGCGAGCTGGAGCAGACGCTGGGCATCGTGCAGCCCACCTTGTCGCAGCAGCTGGCAGTGCTGCGGACCGAGGGGCTGGTGAGCACCCGCCGCGACGGCAAGAACATTTATTACCAGATCGCCAGCACGCAGGCGCTGGCGCTGATGCAGCTGTTGTACACCCAGTTCTGCACCCCTTCCAAACCGAAAAGGAACCGCAAATGAACATCGCCTGGGATCACTTCACGCCCTGGGCCTCGCTGGCCGGTGGCGTCTTGCTGGGGCTGGCCTCGGTGCTTTTCATCCTGCTTAACGGCCGGGTGCTGGGCATCAGCGGCATCCTGGGCGGGCTGATCAAGCCACGCGCGGGCGATGCGGGCTGGCGGATTGCCTTCATCCTTGGCCTGCTGGTCGCACCCACGGTGTGGGCGCTGTTCGCGCCGCCGGTGGTACCCCGCATCGAGGCCGGCTGGGGCGTGCTGGTGGTGGCTGGCCTGCTGGTTGGCTGGGGCACGCGCTACGGCTCAGGCTGCACCAGCGGCCATGGCGTGTGCGGGCTGTCACGTCTGTCCCCGCGCTCGCTGGTGGCCACGCTGGCCTTCATGGGCGCCGGCTTTGCCACCGTGTTGGTGGTGCGGCATCTGTTTGCCTGAAAGGATTGACATGAATCGATTGACTGAATTTCTTGTGGGCCTGCTGTTCGGCCTGGGCCTGCTGCTCTCGGGTATGACCGACCCCGGCAAGGTGATCGGCTTCCTGGATTTGTTCGGCGCCTGGGACCCCTCACTGGCATTGGTGATGGGGGGGGCGATCGCGGTGGGCTTCTTTGGCTTCGCCGTGGCGAGAAAGCGCACCACTGCTTTGCTGGGCGGGGCGATGCAATTACCCACCAGCCGCGACATCGACCGGCGCCTGGTGATCGGCGGCCTGGTGTTCGGCACGGGCTGGGGGCTGGCCGGCTTCTGTCCTGGCCCGGCGCTGGTTTCCGTGGGGGCCGGGCATGTGCAAGCCATGGTGTTTCTCATCGCCATGCTGGCTGGCATGGCAGTGCATGAATTGAGCGCGCAGCGGCCCCTCGCCAGAAGGGCAAGCAGCTTGCATGACGGTGGCGAATAGCCTTGCTCCGAAGATGTCGCGCTGGCTGCCCGCGTGGCTGCAACATTACCGGCGCGATCAGGCAATCCACGACGGCATTGCCGGCCTCGTGGTGACAGTGCTGCTGGTGCCCCAAAGCCTGGCCTACGCCATGCTCGCGGGGCTGCCGCCGCACGTTGGCATGTACGCCAGCATCCTGCCGCTGCTGGCTTACGCCGCGTTCGGCTCCAGCATGACCCTGGCGGTCGGCCCGGTGGCGGTAGCCTCCTTGATGACGGCTTCGGCGCTGGCACCCTTTGCCGCGCAGGGAAGCCCGCAGTACCTTTCGCTGGCCATCCTGCTCGCCATTTTGGGTGGCGTTCAGTTGATGGTGATGGGTGCGCTGCGTCTGGGGTTTGTTGCCAACCTGCTCAGCCACTCGGTCGTAAGTGGATTCGTCACGGGCTCGGCCCTGCTGATCGCGATCGGCCAGCTAAAACCGCTGCTGGGTGTCCCGGCCCAGGGCCACACCGCTGTCGAATTGCTGTTGTCGTTACTGGCGAGCTTTCAAAAGCTGCAGCCCGCCACCGCCGCGCTCGGGCTTTCAGCCATGCTGTTGTTGTGGAGTTCGCGCCGCTTCCTGGCACCGCTTCTGGCGCGCTGCGGTTTGGCGCCCCGCGCCGCCGACCTGCTTGGCAAGCTGGCGCCGATGGCGATCGTACTGCTCAGCATCGGAGCGGTCGCATTCTGGCAACTCGACACGCGGCACGGCGTGGCCGTTGTCGGCACCATTCCGCAAGGCCTGCCTTCGCTGCAACTGGCCTGGCCGGCGCGCGAGCAGGTGATGCACTTGTTCCTTCCGGCCTTCATGATCGCGCTGGTCGGTTTTGTCGAAAGCGTGTCGGTCGCGCAGTCGCTGGCTATCAAGCGCGGCCAGCGCATCGACCCCAACGCGGAATTGCGCGGGCTGGGCGCAGGTAACCTGGCGAGCGCCCTGTCGGGTGGTTTTCCCGTCACCGGCGGCTTCGCCCGCAGCGTCGTCAACTTCGCGGCCGGTGCGCAAACACCGATGGCCGGCGTCATCTCGGCGGCTCTCATGGCGCTCGTGCTGCTCGGAATGACGGGGCTGTTCGAGCGCCTGCCTCTGGCCGTGCTCGCCGCTACCATCATCGTCGCGGTGCTGGGGCTGATCGACCTGGCCACGCCGCGCCACGCCTGGCACTACGACCGGGCGGATGCCCTGGCCTGGGCCGGCACCGCACTGGGGGTGCTGGGCCTCGGCGTCGAGGCTGGCATCGGTATCGGTGTGGCGCTTTCCGCCGGCACCTTTCTCTGGCGCGCCAGCACGCCGCACATCGCGGTGCTGGGCCGGCTCGCGGGTACCGAGCATTTCCGCAACGAGCAGCGATTCCAGGTCGAGACCCAGCCCCACCTGCTGATCATGCGTATTGACGAAAACCTGTTCTTCGCCAACAGCGCGGCCGTGCTGGACCGGGTTGAGGCGGAACTGGCCCGGCGTCCGGCCACGCGCGATCTGCTGCTGGTGCTCTCTTCGGTGAGCCACATCGACCTGACGGCGGCGGAAGCCCTGGAGCGGCTGCGCGCCGATTTGCAGGCCCGCGGCATCGTGCTGCACCTGGCCGAGGTCAAGGGCCCCGTTCTGGACCGGCTCAGCCACGCGGGCCGCCTGCGCGGGTTCGCCCATGAACCTTTTGTCAGTGTGCATGCGGCGACGCAGGCCTTGGGTCGACACTCTTGATTGCGCGTGTCTGCCTCTTGCGCCACTTCCATTTCCCTCTTGCGGTCTTTGTGGTCCGGTTCGCAGAGGCGCGGCTTGATGCAGTGCATACGCCACTGCCTCTACCCTTGCTAATTTGCGATGGTCTGTAATAGCGCCGCCTGCAACACAAAACGCCGTCGGTCAGCCGCCGAGTTGCTGTTGTCGAGCGATTCAATCAGTATGGCGGTCGGATGATGCTGCAACCCAACGCCGTCGTACACCGGAATTCCTGCTCCCTTGCGCACCTCCCGCACCAAGGCAGGTGACAGATCCTGGCATTCCACGGCATCGTAAAGGCGACCCAACATGTTGGCGGTATGCCGCACCTCGGGCGCCGTGGTCAGGTCTGAAAGGCTCGGCCGGATATGTGCCACATGGGCACCAAGCTCCTCTGCCGATCGGCGAAACAATTGCGCGTCCGCCGTGGTGTCGTCCTCGCACAGCAAGCCCAGTTTCTTGCCGCGCAGAAGCGGCAACACACCACCGGCGTCTGTAGCAGCCCGCTGTAACCTGCCAGCACCGGCCAGCACGGAGGCAAGGTCGCGCCGTGACGAAAGGTGATCCAGCGAAAGCACGCTGCGGGGTTCGTGTAGAAGATGGTCAAGGTCCAACATGGCTGCGGGCAGGTTGTGGCACGGTCTGGGGAAGCGTAGCGAACCTGCCCGTTCGTCAGCTTGATGTACGTCAAGAATTGGAAAGAATCTGTGCAGTTGCCAAGGGGTTGGGCGCTTGAGCGGACTGGCCTCCAAGCCCAGCGCGAAACCGGTGTTGTTGCGTGCAGACACAAACCAGCGACACAGCGTTACCGAGTGCGACACCCCATTGCCACTGGGTTTTCAGATGCTTTCTACCATCGCTCCATCAACACCTGAGGAATCCAGCATGCAGCACACCGCCGTTACACCCGCCCTGATCCCTGCAAATGACTGCGCCCCCGAGACTCCCCGAAAGAGTCCTGGTAGCGACGATCTGCGCGCCCGTCAGGACATTGCTGGAACCTTGCAGCTGCTGTGCGAGGTGCTCGCGCCAAAACGCAGCCTGGTGCATGCGGGCGACCGGATCTACCAGGCGGGCGAGCAGTTCGGCAATCTCTACATCGTCAACTCCGGCTTTTTCAAGATTGTCAGCCTGTCTCCGGATGGTCGAGAACAGGTCGTTGGCCTTCAATTTCGCGGAGACTGGCTGGGCTTCGACGGTATTGCGCATGGCCGGTACTCTTGCGACACGGTTGCGATGGACACGGGTGAGGTGTGGTCCATGCGCTACGAAGCGCTGATCAAGGCCTGTGGCGATCACCCAAAACTGCTGACGATCCTGCATGAGGCAATGAGTCGCGTGATTGCCCATGACCGCGATTCGCTGATGTCGGTTTGCACCATGCCCGCCAATGCGCGGGTGGCTGACTTCCTGCGTGTATGGGCCGAGTCGCTGACAACACGCGGAATGCGCGCCGACCAGATCGCATTGCGCATGACCCGCGCTGAAATCGGCAATTATCTTGGCATGACGCTGGAGACCGTAAGCCGTGCCCTGTCCAGACTAGCGCGCGACAAAGTCATCGCGTTCGCAAGCAAGGGACGCAGAGACGTGTTTATTCCAGATGTGACGGCACTGTCCGCATTTGTTCAACAATGCCTCGCACCCGTACCCAGGACGCAATAGTGCCCGATAGATGCGCATACTGGGTAGCCGCCAAATCCTAGCGTGACCTGAGAGCGCGAACGATCGCCTGGGAAAGTTCATCGCGGCTAAACGGTTTGCGCAGAAGTTCCCGCAATGGTGAAGCATCGCGGTCTGCGTCCAGCAGCTCTGACGAAAATCCCGACATCAGCAGCATCGCCATTTGCGGAAAGCGATTTTTTGTCTTCGCTGCCAGTTCCGTCCCCCGTATGCCCGAGCCGAGCGCAATGTCGGTCAACATCAGATCGAACCTGGCGTCGGGCCCCAAGGCCAAAAGCGCCTGTTCTCCGCTGCCTGCCATGGTGACCTCGCAACGCAACGCCACCAGGAAGTTCTGCACAGCGGAGCGAACTTCAGAGTCATCTTCCACCAGCAGCACATGCAGGCCTTCCGGCAAAGTTTTGTAGACATCGGGGTCGTCGACGGGCGAGACCGTTTCGTGTCTGGGCTGGGGGATGTACATGGTGATATCCGTACCAGTGCCAGGCGTGCTGTCGATGGTGACCGCGCCCCTGGACTGCTTGACGAACCCGTAGACGGTGCTCAAGCCCAGGCCGGTGCCGCGGCCGGTCTCCTTGGTGGTGAAAAAAGGCTCAAATGCCCGTTCCTTGACCTCTTCGGTCATACCGCTGCCAGTGTCGGTAATGGAGATCGCGACAT
>JANOCN010000209.1:0-1655 GCA_031412185.1 Betaproteobacteria bacterium
CCGCACCAGCGCGTTCGCCGCGGCCTGGTGCGCACGTTCCAGATCAACCAGTTGTTCAACAGCATGACACCGCTGCAGACGCTGGCAATGGTAATTTCGCAGCGTGACGGCCTGGGTGCGAGCTGGTGGCAGTCGCTTGGACAAAAGGTTGGCATCTCCGGGCGGTGCGACCAGTTGCTGGAGCAGTTTCACCTGACCGACGTGATGCACCAGCGCACCGAGTTGCTGGCGTATGGCAAGCGCCGCCTGCTGGAGATCGCGATTGCACTGGCCTGCCAGCCGAGTGTGTTGCTGCTGGACGAGCCCGTAGCTGGTGTGCCTGCGGGGGAACGCGAAGAGTTGTTGCAGACCGTGGCGGCCTTGCCGCAGGACGTGTCGGTGTTGCTGATCGAACACGACATGGACCTGGTGTTCAGTTTCGCCACCCGGATCACCGTGATGGTCAATGGTGCCGTGCTCACCGAGGGCGACCCGCAGACGATTGCCAATGACCCCCGTGTCAAGGCCGTGTACCTGGGCACCGACGTGGCCGATGAGGCGGGCGCGGCGCTGGAGCAAACCCATGGCTGAGCTGCTCAAGGTCGAAGGATTGAGCGCGGGCTACGGTGAGGCGGTGGTCCTGCACGGTGTATCGCTGGTGCTCGACGAAGGCAAGACGCTGGCCCTGCTGGGGCGCAACGGGACCGGCAAAACCACATTGATCAACACGCTGGCGGGCGCAACGCGTCAGCATGCAGGCAGTATCACGCTCGGTGGTACCGCGCTGCACCGGTTGGCGTCGCACGAACGCGCCGCTGCAGGTATTGGCTGGGTGCCCCAGGAGCGCAACATCTTCAAGTCGCTCAGCGTGGACGAGAACCTGAGCGCCGTGGCGCGCCCGGCCAGGGCATCCCAGCCGGGCAAAGTGGCCAGCCACTGGACCCCGGCACGGGTGTACGAGATGTTTCCGCGCCTGGCCGAACGCAAATCCAACCTGGGCACGCAACTCTCGGGTGGCGAGCAGCAGATGCTGGCCGTGGGGCGGGCGCTGGTGCTGAACCCCACGCTGCTGCTGCTCGATGAACCGCTCGAAGGCCTGGCACCGATCATCGTGCAGGAGCTACTGCGGGCGATCCGCCGCATCACCCGCGAGGAGGGTCTCTCGGCCATCATTGTGGAGCAACATCCGCAAGCTATTCTGGCGATCTCCGACAGCGTCGCCGTGCTTGACCGGGGCACGGTGGTGCACGCTGGCACAGCCCGTGACCTGCAGGACCAACCCGAGTTGCTGGACCGCCTGCTGGGTGTGGCACGTTAGCAGTTTTCTCAAAAACCGACACAAGAAAACCGGCTTGCAGCCGCAGGCCCGCATCCAGAAAGAAAGATCGCCATGGACTTGCCAGACCCCCATTCAACCCGTAAGCCGCAGAAGGCTGCTTACGCGCGCATCGCCACGGAAGAGGCATTCGCGCCGCCGGAGATGATGGACATCTACCGCCGGATACTTGAGCAGGGCGATGTGGACCCAGGCTTCAAGGGACTGATGGGTTTCTACATGCGCAGTCCGAGCGAACGTGCGCAGCACATCATGCGTTGCCTGCAGGATCTGGACCAGATCCGCCTGGAGCATATGGACGCCTGTGGCATCGACCGGCAGGTGATCGCGTTGACGGCGC
>JANOCN010000210.1:0-8040 GCA_031412185.1 Betaproteobacteria bacterium
CCCTACAAATACGTCTCCTGGCAGCCCAAGGGCGACCTGGTGCTGGCCCGCAACGACGCCTACTGGGGCCCGAAGGAGCCATGGGCACGCCACGTGCGCAAGGAAATACCGAACGACGCTGCACGCGTCGCGCAGCTGAAAGCGGGCCAACTCGACCTGATCACGCGGGTGCCCGACAGCGATGTCGCCGCACTCAAGCGCGACCCGAAGCTCAACGTGCAGGTGATCGACACCGTATATGTTTTCAACGTTGAGCTGGACATGCGCGACAAGGCGCTGAACGTAGCCGCCAAAGACGGCTCGGCGCTGGACAGGAACCCGTTTCTGGACCTGCGTGTACGGGAAGCCATCGACCTCGCCATCGACCGCAAGGCGCTGGCCGAAGTTTCCATGGAAGGCCTGGGTAAACCGGTGAACCAGATGGTGACGCCGTCGATCTTTGGCTACAACAAAACACTGGGCGAGCGCAAGTACGACCCAGCGGCTGCGAAGAAGCTGCTGGCCGATGCCGGTTATCCGAACGGGTTCAAACTTCAGTTCTCGTTTACGCAGGACCGCCTGCCCGGCGACCGCCAGGTCGGCACCTCGATTGCCCAGATGCTGGCAGCCGTGGGCATTGACGCCCAGGCCAACGCGCAACCGGCGGCGGTGTTTTTCCCGGCACGTACGCGGGGCGATTACTCGATGTCCATGTCGGGTTGGGGAACACTCACGGGTGAGTCGCACTACACCTTGTCTTCGCTGGCGCACTCCAACGACAAAGACAAAAAGATGGGGGCCTTCAATGTGCTGGGGTACAAGAACCCGGTCATGGACAAGTTGCTGCAGGACGCTGCCATCGAAATGGACATACCCAAGCGGCGCAAGTTCCTGGAAGACGCGAACGCATTGCTGGAGAAAGATCGTCAGCGCTTGCCCATCGTGTCGGTCGGCTCGGCCTGGGCGATGCAAAAAGACAAGGTGACGATCAAGGCGCGCGTGGACGAAGACACCTTGGCGATGAATATCAAGCCTGCAAAGTAACACCGGTGTCCGGTATCTCCATCGGCCTGCACGGAGGGTGCGGCACCCTGGAACGTAGCCTAATGAGCGAGGCCGACTGGAGCGAGAGTCGCACCCACATGGCCAATGCCTTGCGGGCTGGCTGGAGCTTGTTGCGGGTCGGCGGTACAGCCCTGGACGCAGTGCAGGCTGTGGTTATGGTGCTGGAAGACAGCCCGCATTTCAACGCCGGTTACGGCGCTGCACTCAATGAGGCTGCTGAACATGAACTCGACGCGTCGATCATGGACGGCGCGTCGCTGGCCGCCGGTGCGGTGTGCGGGGTGCGGCGCATACGCAACCCGGTGGCGGCAGCACGCGCTGTGCTGGACGCGGGTAACGCCGTATTGCTCTGCGGTGGAGCCGCCGACGACTTCGCGGCCAGCCAGGGCCTGGCCATGGTAAGCCCGGACTACTTCACCACCCAGCGCCGCGTCGATGCGCTGCGTGTGCTTAAGGAGCGCTCGGCCGTGGGAAGCTTCGTGCCTTCGTCAGAAGCTGAGAAACACGGCACGGTCGGTGCGGTTGCGCGCGATTCGCAGGGCCATCTGGCCGCCGCCACGTCGACCGGTGGATTCAACAACAAGCCGCGCGGGCGCGTTGGCGACAGCCCCATCATTGGTGCCGGAACCTATGCCAAAGACGGTGTCTGCGCAGTATCGTGTACTGGTCAGGGCGAAATCTTCATTCGCAGGGTTGCCGCCTATGACCTTGCAGCCAGAATCAGTTACGCCGGGCAGTCGCTGGCGGACGCTGCGAACACACTGGTGATGGATACGCTGACCAGCCACGGTATCGGGGCTGGCCTGATTGCCCTGGGTGCCAGCGGCGACCCGGTGGCCCCGTTCAACACGCTGGGCATGTACCGGGGCTGGATCTCGACCAGCGGTGAGCTCACCGTGGCGACCCACCACGCGTTGTTTTCCATGGGGCCGGCGTGACCGATAGGCAACCGATTCTTATCTGGGGTGCGGGTGCTATCGGCGGTGTACTCGGCGCGTACTGGGCGCGCGCTGGTTTGCCGGTGCTGATGGTCGATATCGTCGCAGAACACGTCCAGGCGTGCCGCACCACCGGGCTCAACATCAGCGGGCCGGTGGAGCAGTTTCGCCAGACTGTGCCGGCCGTGCTGCCCGACCAGGTGCAAGGCCAATACGGCACCATCGTACTGGCCGTGAAGGCGCAGGCCACAGAGGCTGCGCTCGTTATGCTCGAACCCCATCTGGCGCCGGGTGGTTATGTGCTGTCGGCACAAAACGGCTTGAACGAACTGGCGATTGCGCGCGCGGTCGGCGCGCAGCGAACCATGGGTTGTTTTGTCAATTTTGGTGCGGACTGGCTGGGGCCGGGCGAGATCCTGTTCGGCAACCGCGCTGCGGTGGTGGTGGGCGAGATCGATGGCGCGGTGCAGGAGCGCACGCGCCAGATGCACCGCCACTTGTCACTGTTTGAGCCGGGCGCAGTGCTTACCGACAACATCTGGGGTTACCTGTGGGGCAAGCTGGCGTATGGTGCGATGCTTTTCGCAACGGCGCTCAACACCGATTCGATGAGCGAGAACTTCGCCGATCCGCGCCGCTTTGTGGTGTTTGACCAACTGGCGCGTGAGGTGATGGCGGTGGCCTCAGTGCGCAATATCACGCCGGTTGGCTTCAACGGTTTCGACCCCGCGTGTTTCGCACCGGGCGCGTCCGACGCCGGTGCGCGTGCCTCGATTGCCGCGCTGGCTGAATTCAACCGGAACACCGCCAAAACCCATTCTGGCATCTACCGCGACCTGGCGGTTCGCAAACGCAAGACCGAGGTCGACCCGCAGATTGGTGTGATTGCCGAACTCGGGCGGGAGGCGGGCATAGGCACACCTGCGATCACCTGCCTGGTGTCCCTGATCCACGATATTGAAGACGGCAGGCGGCCCATGTCTTGGGAGACTTTCGAAATCCTGCGCAAGTTATGCCAGGCACCGTGACCACCGGCCCCGCCAACGACCTGGCCGCTTCCCGGTCCGCCGGGGATTTTGACTTTAGCGGCAAGACTGCCATCGTGACCGGCGCTGCGCACGGGTTCGGGCGCGCGATCAGCCTGGCGTTGGCCGCGCGCGGCGCACAGGTGTGGGCGGTCGACATAGAGGCGCAGGAACTGGCGCAGACCGTGCAGCTTTGCCTGGACGCCGGTTGGCGCTCCACTGGCCGCACTGTGGACATCACGCGTGCCGATGCTGTGAACGCCCTGGTGGCGGAGGTGACCAGGTCCGGCCACCCGGTTGATATTCTCGTGAACAACGCGGGCGGTGTGCTGGGGCAGGTCGGCAAACCGCTGGAGACCGTGACCCCCGAAGAGTGGAACGCAATTTTCGCCGTCAACGTGAGCGGTGCGTTTTACCTCTGCCAGGCCGTGGCACCGGGCATGAAGGCGGCACGCTGCGGGCGCATCGTGAACATTTCCAGTGGGGCCGGACTCACCGTCAGCCTGACCGGTATTCAGGCCTACGCGGCGTCCAAAGCGGCGCTGATCAGCCTGACGCGGCAGCTCGGGCATGAGCTCGGTGCCTGGGACATCACGGTCAACTGCATCGCACCGGGTTTTGTGCGGTCCAACGCCAACACCGAACGCCAGTGGGAGGCACGTGGCTCCGCCGGGCAAAATGCCTTGTTGGAGGCGATTGCACTCAAGCGGCTTGGATCACCCCAGGACATTGCCTACGGCGTGTTATTCTTCGCCTCGCACCAAGCCGGCTGGATTACCGGGCAGACGCTGGCCATCGACGGTGGGAAGTAGCTGGGCGGCGGCAGATTTGCCATCAAACGGTCCATGCAAACCCCAAATTTGCCGAATCTGTGTGACTGCCCTCTAATGCAGGCATGCACATCGACGAAACGCAATGGACGGACTTTGACACCACCATCGTGGGCGGCGGTCCCGTGGGAATGGGGTTGGCCATCGAACTGGGACAACGCGGAGTGTCCGTTGCGCTGATCGAGCGCAACGAGATGCCGCAACGCATCCCCAAAGGCCAGAATCTGACGCAGCGCACGATGGAGCACTTCCACTTCTGGGGTGCGGAGTCGCAGTTGCGCGAGGCGCGAACGATTCCACCGGAGTACGGGATCGGCGGGCTGACCGCCTACGGGACGCTTCTCGGCCCTTATTGCTACGACTGGCTGCAGCGCGATCTCGTCCGCCCGTATTACTTCAAGGCCAATGAGCGATTGCCGCAATACGCCACGGAGGCTGTTCTGCGGGAACGGCTTTTGGAGCTTCCGGGTGTGAAAGTGTTCTACGGATGGAAGGCCCAGCGCGTCGATTCTGATGAGGACTTTGCGTATGTTGACGCTGCTTCGAACGATGGCGCGAGTCGTTGCGGCTGCAGATCGCGCTATGTCGTTGGATGCGACGGCAGCCGTTCCCTGGTGCGCGCGCAAGCCGGCATTTCCCAGACCCAATCCGATCATGACCGGATGATGGTGTTGTTGGTGTTTCGCTCGCCGCAACTGCACGAACTGCTCAAGCGCTTTCCGGGGAAGTCGTACTACAACGTTCTCCAGCCCGAGCTGGAGGGCTACTGGAAGTTTTTTGGCCGCGTCGACCTGGGGCAGACATGGTTCTTCCACGCTCCGGTACCGCGTGGCACCACGCCGGACAACTTTGACTTCAAGCGTTATCTGCAAGAAGCGGTGGGTGCTGATTTTGCCGTGGAGTTCGAGCACATCGGCTTCTGGGACCTTCGCTTCGCAATTTCTGATCGTTACCGTACGGGTCGCATGTTCATAGCCGGCGATGCGGCGCATAGCCATCCTCCGTATGGCGGCTATGGCGTCAACACGGGCTTCGAGGATGCGCGCAATCTGGGCTGGAAGCTGGCCGCAGTGCTGAGCGGCTGGGGCGAAGAGGCACTGCTGGATTCGTATGACGCCGAGCGACGTCCGGTCTTCGAATCGACGGCGCGCGACTTCATAGCCAAGGCCATCCAGACGGACAAGACGTTCCTGGAACAATTCAGCCCCACGCGTGACAGGCTGGCGTTTGAGCAAGCCTGGAAAGACCGCAGCAGCGGTGCCGTCAGCGAGGTGCAGTCGTTCGAACCCAATTACGAGGGCTCTCCCGTCGTCGCGGCATCCGCATCGCGACAGGACCGCGTGCCAAGCGCGGTTGGGAGCCACAGCTTTCTGGCACGCGCGGGTCATCATCTGGCACCGGCGCAGTTGTCCTCGGGCCATAATGTTTTTGACCAGCTGGGGGAAGGATTTACCCTGCTGGCGTTTGGAGCCATGCACTCTGATCTCGAGGCGTTCGAACATGCAGCACTGGCGGCGGGTGTGCCGATGACCGTCATCACCGACACAGCGGACGACGAAAGGGCGCGTTACATGGCGAGTCTGATACTGGTCCGGCCTGACCACTTTGTGGCGTGGACCAATCGCGAGTCGCCTGCAGACGTGGATCAGATTCTGCGTATTGTCAGGGGCGCATCTGCAGCGAATACCGATGTTGCCTGACGCCCGTCGATCTGCCGCCCAACTTAATCTGGGTACAGGTGGGTGGTGATATGTCGGGTACCCGGCCTTCTGCCGCACCCGCAATCATGACCGGCACGGCCAGTTAGCGCTGACCTGCGGAAGTGTTAATAGAAAAACTCTGCCGCTGAATTGCTGGTTTATACGCATTGACCTGGCCTCACCGCGCCGATTCAATCGGGCAACTGTGTCCTGTCACAGTTTTGAAATACTCGCGTCATAAACACGCAGTCCTTCTGGAGGTTACTTATGCACCGTTCCACTACTTCTGCTTTGCTCGGCTTGTTGCTCGGGCTTATGGCCGCCCCCGCGTTTGCGCAGGGAAGGTTGACGCTGTACTGCAGCTCCGACGAAGCCTGGTGCCAGCAGGCCAAGACCGAGTTTGAAAAGAAAACCGGGATTTCGGTTGACATGACACGCAAGAGTTCGGGCGAGACCTACGCCCAGATCAAGGCCGAATCGTCCAACCCCAAGGGCGACATCTGGTGGGGCGGCACTGGCGACCCGCATTTGCAGGCAGCCGAAGAAGGCCTGACGCAGGCCAACGTGTCGCCCATGCGCGACCAGTTGCACGACTGGGCGAACCGCCAGGCGGTTGCGTCGAAAGTGCGTACGGTGGGCATCTACTCCGGCGCGCTGGGTTACGGCTATAACGAGGAACTGCTCAAGAAGCAGGGACTGCCGATACCGGCCTGTTGGAAAGACCTGATCAAGCCGGTGTACAAAGGCAAGGTCCAGGTGGCCAATCCCAACTCCTCGGGCACGTCCTACACCATGCTGGCCACGCTGGTGCAGCTGTTCGGCGAGAAGGAAGCCTTCGACTACATGAAGGCGCTGAACGCCAACATCAACCAGTACACCAAATCAGGCTCGGCGCCCATCAAGGCGGCCGGCGCTGGCGAGACGGTGATTGGTATTGTGTTCCTGCACGATTCGGTGGCGGTGGCCGAAGCGGGGTTCCCCATCAAGACGGTGGCTCCCTGTGAGGGCACAGGCTACGAGATCGGCTCGATGAGTATCGTGAAGGGCGCGCGCAACCTGGACAACGCCAAGAAGTTTTACGAGTTTGCACTCACGACAGAATTCCAGAACCTGGCCAAAGACGTCAAGTCGTTCCAGGTACCGTCCAACAAGTCGGCCAAGACTTCGCCCAAGGCCCCCGATCTGTCCAAGATCAAACTCATCAACTACGACTTTGTGAAATATGGCTCGGCCGCCGAACGCCGTCGCCTGCTCAAGAAGTGGGACGATGAAATTGGCGCATTGCCCCGATAAGGCGCGGTCAGGTTCGACGCGTCGCTGAGCCGCCGGGCCCGTGCACAACCACCGCCTGGACCGGCAGGTCATCGGCATAGCAGTGTGTGCCGTGATCGGGCTCGCGCTGTTGCCGTGGTACGCCATCGAAGACGGCTTCTGGAGCGCGAAGTGGCTGCTGGGCGGTTACCCGTTTGCCAGCGAGTCTGCGCCTGCACTGTTTTTGTGGCTCACGGGCAAAAACCTGTGGCTGTTGCCGGTGGCCGTGGTCGCTGTGTGCGCCGGGCTTGCTGCGTTGCTTCGTCCGTCCGCGGCGCTGTTGGGTCGCGTGCTGACTGTTTTGGGCGTGCTGGGCATCGCCTACATGCTGTTGCAGGGGTTCCTGTTCGGGTTACGGGGCTGGAACACGGCCTGGCTCAATAGCTGGCTCGGTGAAAGCGAACAACGCCAGTTTGGCATGGGTTATGGCGCGGCCGTCACGGGGGCCAGCTTTCTGTTCCTGTTGACGCGTGGTCTGGCCCTGCGCGGGCTGGTAGCCGGTGACTCCTTCGTTGCCGGTTCGCTGGGCCTCATCATCGCGCTCACGCTGTTGTTCATTGGGCTGCCGGTGCTGCAGATGCTGGTGATACCGTTCCGTGCCGAAGATGGGGCCTGGTCGCTGACGCCGTTTCTTGATCGCCTGCTCGACGCCAAGATATGGCGATTGGGTTGCCTCTATGGCGGTGCGAGTTGTGGCGTGGCGTGGAACTCGCTGGTACTGGCTATCAGCGTGGGGGTTTTGTCCACGCTGCTGGGGTTGGCGTTTGCACTGGTGTTGACGCGCTCCAACGTGCGTTTTAGGGCCGCGTTCAAATCGCTGTCGCTGCTGCCCATCATCACGCCGCCGTTTGTGATCGGCCTGTCGATCATCCTGCTGTTCGGCCTGTCGGGCAATGTGACGCAGTTTCTGGGGGCCACCCTGGGTATCGAGCCTTCGCGCTGGATCTACGGGTTCTGGGGTGTGCTTATCGCGCAGTTGTTGTCGTTTACGCCGATTGCTTTTCTGGTCTTGATTGGTGTGGTCGAGGCCATCAGCCCGTCGCTGGAAGAGGCCGCGCAGACTTTGCGCGCCGGGGCCTGGGAAACCTTTCGCTCGGTCACCTGGCCGTTGATGCGGCCAGGCTTGGCCAACGCGTTTTTGCTCGGGTTTATCGAGAGCATGGCCGACTTCGGCAACCCTCTGGTGCTGGGT
>JANOCN010000211.1:0-3511 GCA_031412185.1 Betaproteobacteria bacterium
CGCGACCCACGATGCGCCGAATCCGAAGCGGGCGCACGCGGCGCGCAGGCGTTCGGCCGGAGTGTCCAGCCGTGAGGCGATGATCCATTTGCGAACACCTGACGACGCCATCCAGAACAGACGCTCCATCCCCAGACCAAGCGCCACAAAGGCTGCCACCAACGCCAGCACACTGCCCATACCATGGGCGTCCAATTCGCTGCGCAGGCGTGAAAATACATCCGTCAGCACGGCCGGAACCCGGGGCATCGCCGCGCTGATCGATGCGACATGGGCACGTATGCCGTCAATCTGCCCGGCAATTGCGCCTTCGCTGGCCGCGACCCGCGCGGGCGAGGTCGGCCCGGCACGCTCCCGATCTATCCACCGCTGAACCTCAGGATCAGAGAGCATCTGCAGCAACGCTCGCACCTTCTCGGGAGTCGGCTCGGCTTGGGCTTGGGCTCGGCATGCCATCGTCGCAGCGAGTATCATGACGAATAAGCACAGCAACCGCAAGATGCGCATATCGGAAGTCTGAAGGTTGATGACGGACGCCACTGGTTATGTTAGGCGACGAATCGACAAACTGATCAGAGGATGGGGCACTGCGCTACTGGAGTGCGGGGCTGCTGTGGGTTCCCCACAACGATCAACGGCTAGGTCAAACCCATCCGGAAAAAGACTGCACCGTCAAGACGAAATCTGGGAAGTCAAAGCCCCAAACCCGCGCGGGCTACAGAGTTTGGACGGGGGTTGGAATGTAGCTTGAAGCTGTGGCGGAGAAGGCGGGATTCGAACCCGCGGAGGGTTTTACCCCTCGCACGCTTTCCAGGCGTGTGACTTAAACCGCTCATCCACCTCTCCGGTCGCCGGATTGTAGCAGCGCGTCGCCAGTGGCTGGGCCCTTAGAACCCGGTTTTTGCAGGGGGCTGCGCGGCCTGCAGTTGCTGCGCCTGCACCATCTTCATGGCCGACGCAATCAGGGCAGATACTTCGGTCATGTTGCTCGGCACGATCAAGGTGGTGGTCGCCTCGCTGGCGACCCGGCTGTAGGCATCCACCGCTTTCTCTGCGACCTTGAGCTGGACTGCCTGTTCACCACCGGGTTGACGAATGGCAGCGGCGATACGCTCGATGGCCTGCCCGGTCGCCTCGGCCACTGCCAGAATCGACTGTGCGTCGCCTTCGGCCTTGTTGATCACCGCCTGCTTCTCACCCTCTGAACGCGCGATGAAGGCTTCGCGTTCTCCCGTCGCAATGTTGATCTGCTCCTGGCGGCGGCCTTCTGAGGCTGCGATGAGCGCGCGTTTCTCGCGTTCGGCAGTGATCTGCGACTGCATCGCCAGCAGGATTTCCTTGGGTGGGGTCAGGTCCTTGATTTCGTAGCGCAGTACCTTCACGCCCCAGTTCATGGCGGCTTCATCAATGGCCGCTACCACCTGCGAGTTGATGATGGCGCGTTCTTCAAAGGTCTTGTCGAGTTCCAGCTTGCCAATGACCGAACGCAGCGAGGTCTGTGCAAGCTGCGATATGGCCATGATGTAGTTGGACGACCCGTAGCTGGCGCGCATCGCGTCCGTCACCTGAAAATACAGGATGCCGTCGACTTGCAACTGGGTGTTGTCGCGCGTGATGCAAACCTGGCTGGGAATGTCGAGCGGGATCTCTTTGAGCACATGTTTGTAGGCCACCCGGTCCACAAATGGCACCAGAATCTTCAAACCGGGTGTCAGCGTGGTGTGGTACTTGCCCAGACGCTCTATGACCCAGGCGTGTTGTTGCGGAACAATCTTGATGGACCGCGTGATAAACACGACAGCGATGACGAAGATGATCAATGCGATATACATGGTGGATTCCACTGGTTGATGTCCTGGTTTATATTTTCTCGACTACCAGCCGGCTGCCAACGACTTCGGTAATTCGATGCGCACCCGTGCCGACGCCGCTCGGGCTGCGGTGGATCACGGTCCAGCTGGCACCTCGGTAGACCACGGTGGCGGTGCCGTCGGCACGCCAGGCTTCCACCTGCACCGTTTCGCCGATATCCAGATTTACGTCGCGGTTGGCTCCGGCAGCGGGTGCGGCTGACCGGCGGCCCTGCCGGATGTGCCATCCAACCACCGCCCCGCCACCCACCAGTGCCGCTGCCAGCAACTGGACCTCAAGCGTCGCCCCCATGTGGGCCGCCAGCGCCGCCGCAGCCAGCCCCAGCGCTAGCATGAGCAGGTAAAACGTGCCCGTCAACAGCTCGACCACTACCGCAGCCCCGGCTCCCAACCACCAGATCGTCGACTCTGCCATGCACGCTCCCCTTGTTCGGCACAACGAAGTGATATGCCAGTCTGCCGCAAACTTCATGTGTATTTGCTACACCACATTTTGCGGCAAATGTTGTCCAGCAAACGGTCGCTGGCGGCTTAATTCCTTACACTGCGCGCCTACTTTGGTTTTTATTGCGCTGATGGGGCCTGCGGCACGCGCCGAAAAGCCAGAGGCTTGTGGCGGCGGTTTCTACCGCGTGTATCAGGAGTACCCATGAAATTTCGCTTCCCCATCGTCATAATTGACGAAGACTTCCGCTCCGAGAATACCTCGGGCCTGGGTATTCGTGCGCTGGCGCAAGCCATCGAGAGTGAGGGCCTTGAAGTGCTGGGGGTAACCAGCTACGGCGATCTTTCGCAGTTTGCGCAGCAGCAATCGCGCGCCAGCGCGTTCATCCTGTCGATAGACGATGAGGAGTTCACCCCGGGGCCGGACCTGGACCCTGCCGTGCTCAATCTGCGCCAGTTCATCGAGGAGGTGCGGCGCAAGAACCTGGATGTGCCGATTTATGTGTACGGCGAAACAAAAACTTCGCGCCATAGTCCGAACGATATCCTGCGCGAGTTGCACGGCTTCATTCACATGTTCGAAGACACGCCCGAGTTCGTGGCGCGCCACATCATTCGCGAAGCCAGGAGTTACCTGGAAGGTGTGCAGCCGCCGTTTTTCAAGGCACTGCTGGATTATGCCGAAGACGGCTCCTATTCCTGGCATTGCCCCGGCCACTCCGGGGGCGTGGCGTTTCTCAAGAGCCCGGTGGGCCAGATGTTCCACCAGTTCTTCGGCGAAAACATGCTGCGTGCCGACGTCTGCAATGCAGTGGAAGAGCTGGGCCAGTTGCTCGACCATACCGGCCCCATCGCGGCGTCTGAACGTAACGCAGCGCGCATCTTCAACGCCGACCATTGCTTCTTCGTGACCAATGGCACCAGCACCTCCAACAAGATGGTGTGGCACCACTGCGTAGCACCCGGCGACGTGGTGGTGGTAGACCGCAATTGCCACAAATCGATCCTGCACGCGATTATCATGACCGGCTCGATTCCGGTGTTCCTGAAACCTACGCGAAACCACTTCGGCATCATCGGCCCGATCCCGAAGGAAGAGTTCGAGCCTGCTGCCATCCAGGCCAAGATCCGGGCCAATCCGCTGCTCAAAGGTGTCGATACCAAGACCATCAAGCCGCGTGTGTTGACCATCACGC
>JANOCN010000212.1:0-11483 GCA_031412185.1 Betaproteobacteria bacterium
CACTTTGAGGGAAGTCATGAACCGGAACAAAAAGGTCACTACGATCACCGGCATCATGATCGGCAGATACACATAGCGCAATTCGGTCCATGCGCTTGCGCCGTCCACCAACGCAGCCTCGTGCAGTTCTTGCGGCAACGACTCGAAGCCCGCGAGCAGCAGCAGGAAACAGAACGGCGTCCAGTGCCAGATATCCACCAGGATGACCGAGGGCAATGCCAGACTCGCCGTGCCCAGCCAATCTACCGGTTGAACGCCAAAAACGCCGATCAGGCCATTCACCAAACCGAAGTCGTAGTTGAGCATCAGCTTCCAGATCGCGCCTATCAAAATGCCGGGTACCAGAATGGGCAAAATGAAAATCGTGCGGTAGATCACCCGGCCACGGGCGATCCGGCTGACAGCCCAGGCCAACAGGAACCCGATCAGGATCTGGACACTCACACCGACCACAGAAAAGACCAAGGTGTTGACCAAGCCCTTGTGCAGCAAGCTGTCGCCACCCAGTCGTGCGTAGTGGGCGGCACCGACAAACTCCCAGCTGGAACGACCGCCTTGCCAACGAATCTCGTGCATGCTCATGGCCAGAAGATTCACCACCGGCAACAAAGACAACAGCACAAAAACGCCCAGGGAGGGCGTGAGCGCAATCCTGCGCCAGACCGATTCTGAAACCGGGGCCGAGACGGGTGTTTGGCCCCCACGCTCGCCCACTTCGTGTGGCTCCCTGCCCCCCGAGGGGGTGTTCGCGCCTTGGGGCGGCCCGGCGACGCTCATGCTAACGGCGTGATCTTGCCAGTCTTGTAGCCGCTGCGCTGCAGAATGGCATGCGCCTCGTCGGCAATCATGTTGAGGGCACGTGCCGTGGTGAGCTCACCAATAACGGCCTGGTTCAAACGCAACTCGAGCACGTCGCCAATTTGAGCGCCTTCGGGGATGCTCCACATCAGGCGGGTAAATGACGAGCTTTCAGCCATCGCCGACATCCAGCGGTTTTTCGGATCACGCCATAACGCGGGGTCGGAAAGCACGTCCTGTCGAACGGGAGGGGCACCGGCCTGCAGGTATTTGAGTTGTGTTCCGCGCGACTGAAACCAATTGAGAAAAGCCAGCGACGCCATCTGACGTGCTTTGGGAACATTCTTGGGGATGCCGCCGAGCCAGTGGCCGAGTACCGGTGACGGTTTGCCATTGGCTGATCGGGGTACTTTGGCGACATTGATTTTTCCGACGACAGCGGACTTGGCTGGGTCATCCATTTGAGACCACACCGCGATCACCAGCAACGCGTGGGCCGCTTTGCCGGTGACCAGGTTTTGAATGACCTGCGCCTGGGCCAGGCCGCCAGTCTGCGGGTGCCCTGCCTCTTTGGCCATGCGCAGATAAAAGTCCAGGGCCGACTTGGCCTCGGGGCTGTTGATGGTGATGGTGAAGTCACCCTTGGCCTCGTCGCGAAACAGACTGCCATTGAAACTGTACAAATACGGCCACCAGTCGTAGGACACGTCATTCGGTGCGCCACGTGCGCCCCGCTGGACGATGCCGTAAATCTTTGGCGGATTGTGCAACTTCTTGGCGTTGGCCAACAACTCGTCCCAGGTCTCCGGCACCTTGAGCTTGAACTCCTCGTACAAATCGGCGCGGTACATCAACAACGGAATGTTGCCATTGACGGGAACCGACATGAGCTTTCCAGCAGGATCGTGTGACTTGGTGGCCTCGTTCCAGTAGACCGTATTGTCATAGCGGTTCATCTGCGGGTCGAGCTTGAAGCCCGCATCAATATCGTTCAGCGGTGTCAGAAATCCGCCGTGGTAGAACTCCTGGTAATAGAGCCCATTCATGATCAGCAGGTCGAACAGGCCGTCTTTGGCGCGGACCGACGCGCGCTGTTTCTCCAGGCTGCCGCCGAACGGGTTCACGTCAAGGTTCACCTTGTTTCCGGTCTCGGCTTCATAGGCTTCGACTACTTTGCGAAAGCCATCGAACCAGGGCGAGTTGTTGATGACAATCGTGAAAGGGGTCTGCTTCGCCGCCTGTGCCAACACGGATGGAGACCACGCCATGGCCCCCAAAGCGCCGACCGAGACAGCCCCCAACGACAAATCTCTACGTGTAATTCCGTGTTTCATGGTGCTCCTTTAGATGATGACAAACGAACTTCGATGCATCTGATGCCGCTGAATACCGGTCTTGCTTAACCATAAGGCCCATGGAACCCAAACGGCATAGGCTAAACCCGCGCCGTGCCAGTCTGTCAAGCATTCAACGCGACAGCATGCAGGTCTTCCGCTTGCAGCGACGATGCGGATGCAAATGCGGCCTGAATAATCTCGACAGACAACAGCGCGTCGGCAAAAGTGCAGGCCACGGGCGTGCCTTTTTGCAGCGCCTGAAGGAAATCAGCGGTGATCCAGCCGGTCCCTGCTTCAGCGTCGAGGCTCTCGCGTTGGCTACCATCTGCAGCCATCCAGCGCATCGCCCAACCGGTGCCCAAATGGGCTGGGCGGCGCAACTCGATCAGGCCGGTCTCGCCAAAAATCCGAATCTCATCCCACATGTGCAGCCCTTGGTCGATACAGGTGATCTGACATTCCAGATCGTCAAACTCCAGGTCAATAAAGCCGCCCCTATCGACTCCACCAGGTGGCGCCGGGCGCAGACGGCTGTGCACCCTGGTCGGCCTTTTTCGCAACAGCCATGGAACGATATCGGCCATGTGGGTACCACGCCCCGTGAACGCGCCACCGCCACCCAGCGCTGGCTGTAGAAACCAGCCACCCGCCTCATACCCCAGTTGTACGGTCTGTACCAAACGTACTGGACCCAGCGCTCCGGAGGCGATCACTTCTCTGGCGCGTTTACATCCAGCATCCAGCCGGCGATTGAACCCCACGGCGTTGAGCAGCTTCCGGCTGCGTGCCATTTCCACCAAATGGCGACCCTGGTTCAAGTCGAGCACAAAAGGCTTGTCCACCAAAGTGGCCCACCCTTTTTGAAGCGCAAACGCAATGTGCTCGGCATGTAATCCGTGCGGCGTGGTGATCAGGGCGGCGTCTGCATCGGGAAGTTGCTCCAGTTGATCCACCAACACTGCGCCGGTCTGCCGAACGATGTCATGTACTTCGGGGACGGGATGTGGGTCATAAATACCGACTATCTGGGTGCCCGGATCAGCCAACAAGGTCTGCAGGTGGTAGCGCCTTGAAAAACCGCCACAACCCAGCATAACGAGACGTTTCATCAGCTTACCTCTTGTAGGGATGGATGGGTACCAAGATTTCGGCGAAACAAGGCAAACAGCCGGGACCAGACCCGTTCGGCCGAGGGTTTGTGATAACAAAATCTTTCGGGAAACGTAAAGCCGTGCAAGGCGTCGGGATGCCATTCAAGCTGGTACGGCAAACCGCGGGCAACAAGCGCGGCTGTTACCGTTCTCGCATCGGCAGCAGGGGCCACCGGATCATCCTGGGCCCAGGCAAAGTAAGCTTCCGCCTGAATTTGCGAGATCAGCCGATGGGGCGAGTTGTCCTGGTCCAACACGAGTCGCCCGCCGTGCATCGAAGCCAGCGCTTTGATCTGCCCAGGGTAGGCGGCCGCAGCGGCAATGGCGTGTCGGCCGCCCATGCAGTACCCGATCGCGGCTGCTGGAAAACAAATCGCTGGGTGATGTTGTGCATGGTCCAGCAGTGCGGCGCAGTCAGACACCGTCATGGACATCGACAATGCGTCGTTCAGCGCCAGCATGGCCGGATCGAGTTGACCGCTGGCTAAATTAGCCGGGTCGAAGCTGGGACCACCATCGCGGTAGTACAGATTGGGCAGGTAGACGCCATACCCCACCGTGGCAATTCGGCGGCACATATCGCGCAGTTCCTCGCGAATACCCAAGGCATCCATCCAGACTATCACCAGCGGAAACGGACCAGCCGTATCGGGGTGGACGATCCAGGTCGGCATGTGGCCATCCCGGGTGGTGATAGAGGCGATCGCTTCGATCATTGTTGTGCGGGAGATGTCATGCCATGCCGACTTGCGGCAACGGCGGCACAACGTCATCGGGCCGGCTGGCAATCATGTCCATCAACGACTTCTGCTGGGTTCTGTAGGAAGCATCGCCAAAGCGATTGACCATTTCATCGGGGTCGTTGTGCAGGTCGTAGAGTTCGCCCGCACCACTGTTCTCCTCCATGGTGAGCTTTAGGTCGCGGGTGCGGACGGTGCGCAATGCCAGGTCGACACCACAGCGGGATGCACGCAGATCCCACTCGCACAGAGCAAAATCGCGCGATGCGGCGTCGGTCTCGATGAGCGGCCGCAAGCTGCGGCTGTGCACTTGCCCCGGCAACACTGTGCTGGCATAGTCGCAGAAAGTCTGCGCCAGATCGAGCGTCGACACCGGGTCCTTCACCACTTTGCCTTGCGGAACGCCAGGCCCTTCAAACAGCAGACCCACACGCAACAAACCTTCGTAGGCCATGGGCCCCTTGAGCAGCAGGCCGTGGTCGCCCAGCCAGTCGCCATGGTCGGTCGAGTAAACGATCAAGGTGTTGTCGAGCAAGTCCAGATCACGCAGCACCAGTTTCAGACGGCCTACCTGGTGGTCAATCAGAGAAATCATGCCGTAATAATTGGCTATCAGATCACGAAGTTGGCGGTCCGACTGGTGTGGTGTACGCGATGACTTTTCGCGAAATTTGCGCAAGCGCTCGTTGGCCATTTTGGGCACACCTTCCAGACTGGCGCGGTGCCACCACGGTCGCTGGTCCAGGTCCAGGTCGCGGTGCCGCGGCAGATCTACTTCATCCGGATGGTGCAACCGGCTCCACGGCTCAGGCGCATCAAACGGGTGGTGCGGATCGGGGAACGAGGCCCACACACAAAAGCGCCGATCTTTGTGATTGCGCAGGTAGTCAATCGTGCGGTCAGCGATCCAGGTGGAGTTGTGCCATGCCACTGGCATGGCCGAGTTCCAGGTTTCGTGCGCGTCTGTCAGTGGGGGCAATGCCTGGCGGTACAGGGCCGTGCGTTCTTCTCCCCGGCCATCAGCGTGGTACCAGCGCTCGTAGTGTTGGCCGAGCGGGGGCTGCATGGGAGGGAACCCGTTGTGCCCCTCGAGCATGATCTCCACGTGGTCGAACCCCATGTACGGTCCGTACCAGTCGTCACCGTATTGCACGCTGCTTTCGCGGCATTCGGGTGTGCCGGTGGGGCTGAAAGTGTGCGAGGTCGTGAAGTGCGCCTTGCCGATCAGACCGGTTGCATATCCTTGACGTGACAGCGTGCC
Source organism: Betaproteobacteria bacterium (assembly GCA_031412185.1). Lineage (GTDB taxonomy): Bacteria > Pseudomonadota > Gammaproteobacteria > Burkholderiales > Burkholderiaceae_C > CAISIP01. The sequence goes on from JANOCN010000212.1 coordinate 5,288, forward strand.
GGCAAAACCGTTCTTGCCGGTTTCGCCAGGCAAATCGATGCCGTTGTCCGACACGCCGTGGGTGCGGGGCAAGAGGCCAGTGAGGATCGACGAGCGCGACGGCTGGCAGACCAGATTGGGCGTTATGCAGGACGAAAAACGCGTGCCGCTGCGCGCCATCTCGTCGAGGTGCGGTGTCTTGACCTTGCGACCCTCAAACCCGTAGCAGTCAGCGCGCTGCTGGTCGGAGGTGATGAACAGAATGTTGTAGCCGCCAAACGCCTCGGGCATTAGATTACTCCGCTTGAATGCCGGCCGCTTTGACGACCGATGCCCACTTGGTCAGCTCTTCTCTGAGCATCGCGCGAAACAGCGCTGGGCTTGCGCTGGTGCTGCTGTCCATACCGATACCCTGCAGTCTGTCTTTGATATCGGTGCGCTGCATGATTCTCACCAGCTCGGCGTGCAGGCGTTCCACGATGGCGATGGGGGTGCCGCTTGGCACCACCACGCCTTGCCATTGACCGGTTTCAAAGCCCGCCAGCCCGGATTCGGCTGCAGTGGGCACCTGGGGCATGGCCACGGAGCGGACCCTGCCAGTAACTGCAAGCGCGTTGATTTTTCCGCTCTTGATGTGCGGCAGGGCAGGCGCCATGCCTAACATGCCCAGCTTGACCTGGCCGCCCACTACGTCGGCGATCGCCTGCCCACCGCCTTTGTAAGGAATGTGTACCAGGTCCATGCCATAGGCGTTGCGGATGATCTCCATGCCGAGGTGCTGCGGGCTACCGGTACCGGGGCTGGCATAGGAAAGTTCACGTGGATGGGCCTTAACGTAGGCGACCAGCTCCTGCAGGCTGTTGATGCCCAGCGAAGGGTGTGCCACCAGCACATGCGCACCCCGGCCCAGAATAGTCACCGGATCGAAACTGGTCAATGGGTCGTGGTGCAGCTGCTTGACGGTCGACGGAAAAATAGTGTTGACGTCTACGTACATCAACAACGTATACCCATCCGGCGCAGTCTTGGCTGCCACTTCGGTCCCCAACAAGCCGGATGCACCCGGCCGGTTATCGACCACTACTGCTTGGCCCAGCGCCTCGGCCAAAGGCTGGGCGACCAGGCGGGCGACTACATCCGTTACGCCCCCAGGAGCATGCGGAACGATCAGGCGAAGCGGCTTGTTGGGCCAGGCTTGCGCATGGGCACCAGACATCACGCAACACAAGGCCAGCCCCGCCAGCGCGCGAAGCACTGGCTTTGCCAGAGGCGAAACCAACATGACGTCTCCTGATTTATGTCCGCCTCTCTGACTTGCCGTGCGTACTGAGGCGGCTGATGGTCGGTGCGCAACTTTGACTCGATTCTAGGAACCACTGGATATTCTGCAACGGCTAATTTCAGATATCAGCTATTCGATAATGGAATTTTGAAGTTGGGTCGAACGACCCGACAATGCGGCAGTCAGGCGGCGACTCTGCGGAAAAAAAGGAAATACATGGAAATGAGGAAGTTTGAAATTTTCTTGAGCCTTGCCGCCACCAACAGTTTCTCCCGAAGCGCCAACCTGCTGGGGTTGACGCAGTCTTCCGTGAGCAAAAGTATTGCAGCCATGGAACGCGAGTTGCACACGCGATTGTTTGACCGCACTGGTCGTGGTGCCACCCTTTCACCCGAAGGTCGATTGCTTCTCCCACGCGTCGAGTCCCTGGTCAACGACGCAAACGGCTTGAATGATTTCCTGACCAACGTCCGGTCCATTGCAGCAGGGTCGGTCCAATTGGCCACGCAACCATCGATCGGATGGCCCCTTATTTCCCATCTGCTGGAAGTGGTGGCGCGTGATTACCCAAAGATAAGAATTCAGATATCCGAAGGAACTACCAACAATATCGAGGAGTGGTTGTCCGATGGGCGCTGTGAACTGGCGGTCCTTTCGCGCGCGGCGTCACCCAGGTACGCAGAGTCAACGCCCTTATTCTCCTTGCCCATGTACCTGGTGGCAGACCCGGGAAATCCATTGATGAAGAACGCACGGATTGCATTCAAGGCGGCGGCAAAACTCCCTTTGGTGATGGCGGCGGCACCCAATGGAGGACGGATCCTGCTCGACGAGGAAGCCAAGCGACAGGATTTGCCATTGAATGTTGTGCAGGATGTCAATTCCTTCTATCTCATCAAGCGTATTGTGAGGAAGTTTCCCGTGTTCACCATCACCACACGAACCTCGGTCGAAGAGGAACTGAAAAAGGGCGAGCTGGCAGGCATCCCGGTCGTACAACCCACCATCCGGCAGACTTTTTATTTGTGTGCTGCTTCCAGAAGGATGCCCACGAATACCGTCAAGACAGTCAAGTCCCTGATCGCTGATTGGGCGCAGACAATGCGCCACTGAACTGCTGCTTTCCCGGAGAACCCATGAAGCCCGCGAACCTGTTGTTTTTCATGTCGGACAACCATGCACGCAGTGCTATGGGATGTTCCGGAAACACGGTGGTACACACACCCGCACTCGACCGCCTCGCCGCAGGAGGTACGCGTTTCGCCAATGCCTATACCGCCAGCCCTTTGTGCTGCCCGGCCCGTGCAGCGCTGGCAACCGGTCGATTCCCCTTTCAGACTGGATACTGGGACAACGCGATCGTGTACGACGGCAAGGTGCCGAGCTGGATGCATCGGCTGCGCGCTGCCGGGTCCGACGTGGTGTCGGTAGGCAAGCTGCATTTCCGGTCCGCCGAAGACGACAACGGTTTTTCACAGGAAATCGTGCCGATGCACATCCTGAACGCCAAAGGTGGCGTGAGTACGCTGCTGCGCTGGTGTGATGAGGAACCCGTCAATCTGGGGCAATGGGAGTTGTACCTTGAGCAGTCCGGCCCGGGCACGTCGCACTACCAGGCGTACGACGCCGAGATATCACGCCTGGCGGTCGACTGGCTCGCGCGCCGTGCCCGCCAGAGAGGGAAGCCATGGGCGCTGTTCGTTTCGTACGTCAGCCCGCATCCTCCGTTCAGCGTACCGCCGGAGTTGCTGAGCCTGTATCCGCTTGACCGGATGCCGTTGCCACCCTTGTTCCGGCCCCACGAGCGGCCGGATCATCCGTCGCTTGCCCACTTGCGATACATCATGGGTTTTCGCGCCATGGAAGACGAGAGCAGCCTGAGGCGTATCACTGCCGCTTACTACGCCCTGGTGACCCATCTGGACCAGCAGATTGGTGCAGTCCTCCAGGCCGCCAGTGATCTCGGATTGTTGCAGGACACGCGGGTGCTCTACACCAGTGACCACGGCGAAGCGCTGGGTGCGCATGGCCTGTTCGGCAAGGCCAATTTGCTGGAGCCCGGCGCCGGTGTTCCGCTGCTGATGTCTGGTCCGGGTGTGCCAGTAGGCCATGTGGTCAGCACGCCGGTATCGCATGTGGATCTTTATCCGACTATCGTCGAAGGTGCGGGCCTTGCAGCACAGGCGAACGAGGCCGATATGCTGGGGTATTCGCTGCACCAGATCGCGTCTCGCACGGCGCCAGTTTTCGCTGAATACCATGCGGCTGGCTCGCGACGCGGAGCGTCCATGCTGCGCGCTGGCGACTACAAACTCATCCACCACGTCGCCGCGCCGGCCCAGCTATTCAACCTGGTAAACGACCCGATAGAAGCCCATGACCTTGCTGCCGATTCCGCAGTCACGCCGCTGCTCGACGAACTGGAGCGCCAGTTGCACGCCATTTGCGACCCACTGCTGGTTGACCAGCGCGCCCGCGCCGACCAGCGTGCCAAGGCGCAGTACTGGGGTGGCAACGACGCCATCCTCCAGGAAGGTTTGTTGGTCTACACCCCGCCTCCTGGTGTACGGCCAGAGGTAGCGCAGGCGGCGTCCTAGATGCTGCTGCCACAGACAGCACCGGTACGCATCGGCCTGATTGGCGCGGGCTTCATTGCTGACTACCATCTGCAGGGATTGCGTTCAGCGGGTGGCGCTGAACTGCGCATGATCGCCGGGCGAACCCCCGAGAAAACAAGCGTGTTGGCAGAGCGTTACGGAATCGCCTTGACGACCACCGACTGGCAGACCCTGCTGGCGCGCGACGACATCGACGCGGTGGTAATCACCACGCCCGATGAAACCCATCCGCAAATCGCCATCGCTGCGGCCAGGGCCGGCAAACATATCCTGCTGCAAAAACCGATGGCGCGAAGGGCGCAGGAATGCCGGGGCATCATTGAAGCTGCACGTGCCGCCGGGGTGCATCTTCAGGTCAGCTTCATGCACCGCCACTTTGAAGAAGTGGTGCAAGCCCGGCAATGGCTGGCCGACGGGGCCATTGGCAAACCCTACACCATGCGCATACGTAACGCGACACCAGGCCCCGACTGGAGCAACTGGTTTTACAGCCGGGCCAGGGTGGGTGGTGGCGTCGTGATGCAGCTCGGCATCCATGGAATCGATCTGTTGCGCCACCTGTTCGGCGAAATCGACAGTGTCAGCGCAAGTACCGCGTTGATGCGCTCGGAACGCCTGCTGGCCGATGGCACCGTTGTGCACCCGGACAACGAAGACCATGCGCTGGCGGTGTACCGGTTTGTCGGCGGAGCGTTGGCGACGCACGAGATGAGCATGAGCGAGGTACAGGGTTGTGACCGCTTCGCGTTGGAGATTTACGGGGAGCACGGCACCATCTGGCTGCGTTCAGGGCGTGGGCCGTTGGCGATATACGCGCCCCGGTACACCGGAGTCAGCCATTGGCAAATGCCGACGCTGCCCGAGCGCCCACTGGGGGCACGCCAGCACGCGCTTTTTCTCGACACTGTTCGAGGTTGTGCCGAGCCCGAACCAACGGCACAAGATGGTCTGGCGAGCGTACTGGTGGCCGAGGCCGTTTACCGCGCCAGTGCTTCCCGGCGCGAGGAGGCAGTGTTGCATTCATTCATAGAAACCCAAGGAGACATTCATGAAACTACGTAGAAATATCCTGCTAGGGCTGGCCGTGTTGGGCACTGCCCTGCTGGCCTTGCCATTGACCGCTATCGCGCAGTCGTACCCCAACAAACCGATACGACTGATCGTCCCGGACGCCACCGGTGGGTCGCCCGACATTCTGGGCCGAATTCTGGCGCAAAAACTGTCCGAAAGTCTGGGGCAACAAGTGGTCGTGGAGAACCGACCCGGCGCTGCCGGTCTCTTGGCGGCAGAAATGGCGGCGCGCGCAGCACCAGACGGTTACACCTTGTTCATGAGCACGACTTCGGTGTGGGCAATCCTGCCCAGCGTGAAGAAAAATCTGCCTTATGACGCGGCGAATGGCTTCATACCAATAACCCGGATTGCATCGGCATCCAACGTGATAGTCATCAACCCGTCGGTAGCGGCCAACTCTGTGGCCGAACTTGTCAAGCTGGCCAAAGCCAGCCCGGGAACGATCAACTACGCGTCTGCGGGCATTGCCACCCCCGCGCATCTGGCAGGGGAAATGCTGAATTTGCTGGCAGAAATCAAGCTGACCCACGTGCCCTACAAGGGCGCCGGGCCGGCCCTGCTGGATGTGATTGCCGGTAACGTGCAGTTGATCATCACCTCGCCGATTGCAGCTGGCGGTCACATCAAGAGCGGCAAGGTCCGGGCGCTCGCCACCACTGGACCACAGCGCAATCCGGGCCTTCCGGATCTTCCTACCGTTTCGGATTCGGTAGCTGGCTACGACATTTCGCAGTCGTGGGGCATCACGGTTCCAGCTGGCACCTCGCCAGCCATCGTCAGGACTTTGCACATGGAGATCGTCAAGGCGCTCAACCTGGCCGACGTGCGTGAGCGCATCGCTACCACCGGCGCAGTCCCACTGACGGAAACGCCGGAACAGTTCGGTGCTTTCATGGCGGCAGAACGCAAACGCCTGGGTGACGTGATTGCCAAGACGGGTATCGTGCTGGAGGACTGATGGGGTCGATGCCATGAAATTACCGCTCAGGCCGCCCAACAGGTCGCCACTGGATCAGGCGCTCCGCGGCAACACCAACACCGGAATTGCGAACGACCTTTAACTGTCCAGCTTCATGGCGCACCATGAAACCATGAAAAAAGGCCTTCAAGAATCGCTCCTTGAAGGCCTTTGGACTGTCTCTTGGTCGGTGTGAAAGGATTCGAACCTTCGACCCCTTGCACCCCATGCAAGTGCGCTACCAGGCTGCGCCACACACCGATTTAGGGAACGATTATAGCCGCG
>JANOCN010000213.1:0-2073 GCA_031412185.1 Betaproteobacteria bacterium
ACTTAACACTTGATTCCAACATGTAATGCGACCATGCCTCCGGTGAGGTTGTGATAGTCCACATGACCAAAGCCATTTTGCTGCATGAGGGCTTTCAGCGCCGCTTGCCCCGGGTGCATCCGAATCGACTCGGCAAGGTACCGGTAACTCGACTCGTCGCGCGCGACAAGCTGTCCCAACCTGGGCAATATCTTGAACGAGTACCAGTCGTAGGCCTTCTCCAGCGGCTTCGCTACCTTCGAGAACTCTAGCACCAGCAATTTCCCGCCAAGTTTGAGCACCCGGGCCATCTCGCCAATGGCGCGGTCTTTGTGGGTCATGTTGCGCAGCCCGAACGCCACACTGACCACGTCAAACCGTGCATCGGCAAAGGGCAACTGTTCGGCGTCGCAGACGGCAGTTTCCAGCACACAACCAGCATCCAGCAAACGGTCGCGCCCGCTACGCAGCATGGCTTCGTTGATATCGCTCAGCACCACCCGACCGGTCTTACCCGCCTTGCCCGCAAACGCCAGCGCCAGGTCTCCAGTACCCCCTGCAATGTCCAGCACCTGCGCTCCGGCGCGTATGTCGGCCACCATCACGGTATAAGCTTTCCAGGCCCGGTGCAGGCCCAGCGACATGAGGTCGTTCATCAGGTCGTATTTGGGCGCCACCGAATCGAACACGCCGCGCACGCGGCGCGCCTTTTCGCGCTCATCGACTGCATCGAATCCGAAATGGGTATCTGGCATAAATCACCATACTAGACCAGAAGTTCCGGGCTCCTGTTACAACCATGCTGGCGGTCTGGACTTGTGTCGCGAATTTGATGAAACTGCGCGGGCCAGCACCACGCTTACAGCGGAAAAGACGGCCAGCCGGGCTGCCTCAATGGCTGGCGCAACCTTGGCCGGCCGCCTGCGGCATGTCGGCGTCCCGGTCAACGCCTGCGTCCTGCAGACGGCGCGCGTATTGCTCCCACAACTGGGTCTGCTGAGAGCCCAGAAAGTACAGATAGTCCCAGGAAAAGATTCCGGTGTCGTGCCCGTCAGAAAAACTCGGCTGCACGGCATAGTTGCCTACCGGCTCCAGCGCGCGCAACTCCACGCCACGCTTGCCGGTCTGTAGCACCTCCTGGCCCGGTCCGTGTCCCTGCACCTCGGCGGACGGCGAATAAATGCGCATCAGCTCAAACGGGATGCGGAATTCGACGCCGTCCGAGAAGCTGACCTCCAACACCCTGGATTGCCCGTGCACCGTAATTGCCTGTGGCGTTGGTGCACCCGGTTTCAAACCTGCCATAAGTGTTTACCCACGTTTTGTCCAGCCACTACACCAAGACCCGCTCAATACCACCGGCATTGGCCGACGCCACATACTGCTCCATCCATTGTGGACCCAGAATACAGCGGGCCATCTCCACCACAATGTAGTCGGCCTCCAGCAAGCCATTTTGCAAGTCATCGCCAGACCGGCTCAGGCCCTGCAGGCAGCTCGGGCAGGAGGTCAGAATCTTCAGGTTGGCACCCGCAGCCACGGCACCGGTCTGGCGCAAGGCAACTTCGTTGCTTTTTATCTCCTCTTCCTTGCGAAAGCGGATTTGGGTGGAAATGTCGGGCCGCGTCACGCCCAGGGTGCCACTTTCGCCGCAACAGCGTTTGCTCTCCAGCACCAGGTCCGGGTTGGCCCCACCGACCAGCGCCTTGACCGTTTTCATCGGGTCCTGCAGCTTCATCGGGCTGTGGCAGGGATCATGGTAGAGGTACGCGCCCGCGGCCCCTGCGCCAAGCCGGATGTTCTTCTCCAGCAAATACTCGTGGATATCGATGATCCGGCAACCCGGAAAGATATCTTCAAACTTGTAACCCTGCAACTGGTCGTAGCAGGTGCCACAACTCACAACCACGGTCTTTATGTCCAGGTAGTTCAACGTATTGGCAACGCGGTGGAACAACACCCGGTTGTCGGTGATGATTTTTTCGGCCTTGTCGAACTGGCCCGACCCCCGTTGCGGATAACCACAACACAGATAGCCAGGCGGCAACACCGTCTGCACACCAGCGTGCCACAACATCGCCTGGGTAGCCAGGC
>JANOCN010000214.1:0-4782 GCA_031412185.1 Betaproteobacteria bacterium
CCGGGCTGATGGGGACCGGCATTGCGCACGCATTTGCCAACAGTGGCCACACGGTGACGCTGGTGGATACCAGACAGGCAGCGCTTGCACGCGCCCGCGACAGCATCGCAAAAATACTTTCCGACGGTGTGCGCCTGGGCAAGAGTAGCCAGGCCGATGCGGATGCTGCGCTGGGGCGTCTGCTGCTGGCACCGTCGCTGGAGGCGACTTCCCAGGCCACGGTTCTGGTGATAGAAACCGCTACCGAAAACCTGGCCATCAAACAAGCCATCGTTCGGGATGCAGAAGCACGCTACACCGCAGACGCGGTGATTGCCACCAACACCTCCGCCTTGAGCATTACCGAAATCGCATCCGCTGCGAAGCTGCCACAACGCGTGGTTGGCATGCACTTCTTCAACCCGGTACACAAGATGAAACTGGTGGAGGTGGTGCGGGGCCTGGAGACCACCCCGGCAACGGTCAAACGTGCCCGCGATTGGGCGGCAGCTATCGGCAAAACATCGATCGAAGTGAACGAAGCGCCGGGTTTTACCACCAGCCGTATCTCGGCGCTGCTCGGCAACGAAGCCATGTACATGCTGGCAGAAGGCGTTGCCAGCGCGGAAGATATCGACACCTCGATGCGCATGGCGTTCAACCACCCCATGGGTCCGCTGGAGCTGGGTGACATGACCGGTTGGGACACGAGGCTGGCAGTGCTTCAGTACCTGCACCAGACACTGGGGGAGAAATTCCGGCCCTGCCCTTTGATCTCCAAGCTGGTAAAAGCGGGACGTTTCGGCCGCAAGGCTGGGCGCGGCATCTACGCCTATGACGACCAGGGCGTAAAAATTCCGAACTCTGCAGTGAAGGTATTCTGATGCGTGAAGTCGTCATCGTCGAAGCGGCCCGTACCCCGGTCGGGCGATTCCGCGGTGGGCTAAAAGCCGTGCGCGCCGACCACCTGGGCGCGGCCGTGCTGAACAGCCTGGTAGCACGTGCTGGCATTGCGCCGGATATGGTGGAAGACGTGGTGTTCGGTTGTGTGTCCCAGGTCGGTGAGCAGTGCGGCAACATCGCGCGCACGGCGCTGCTGTCTGCGGGCTGGCCGGAAACCATTCCGGGCATGACGGTAGACCGCAAATGCGGCTCTGCCGAGGCAGCCATCCATGTGGCCGTAGGCGCCATCACCGCAGGCATCAGCGACATCATGGTCGCTGGGGGTGCTGAGAGCATGACCCGTGTGCCGATGGGCGGCAACCGGGACGTACACGGAACTCCCTTCGGCTGGCGCCTGGCAGAGCGTTTTGCGCTGACGTCCCAGGGTGAGGCAGCAGAACGCCTTTGCGATATCTGGGGGCTGGACCGTGATGCCTTGGACGACTATGCGATGGAAAGCCACAGCCGAGCGGCGCGTGCGTCTGACGCAGGCTACTTCGAACGCGAGATCGTGCCTTTGCCCATCGCCGATTGGGCCGAACGTGGCGAACCCGAATCCGACACCGTGCTGCGGGTGGACGAGACCATACGCCGTGATACCAGCCGTGAGCGGCTGGCCTCGCTGAAGACCAGTTTTCGCCCGGAAGGTGGCCGGGTGACTGCAGGAAATGCATCGCAGATCTCCGACGGTGCTGCCGGGCTGCTTTTGATGGAAAAACAGCGTGCGCAACAACTTGGCCTCAAACCGCGCGCGACCATCCGCGCCGTGGCCACCGTGGGCTCGGACCCGGTGCTGATGCTCACCGGGCCCATAGCTGCAACGCGGCTGGTTCTCAAACGCGCTGGTCTCACGCTCGATGACATCGACCTGTTTGAAGTCAACGAAGCGTTCGCGCCCGTGCCGATGGTGTGGATGCGCGAGTTTGGTGTGGACCACGCAAAACTCAACGTGAACGGTGGCGCGATTGCGCTTGGCCATCCGCTGGGTGCCAGTGCGGCGCGCATCATGACCACCCTGCTGCACGAACTGGAGCGGCGCAAAACGCGCTACGGCCTGCAGGCAGTCTGCTGCGCCGGCGGCTTGGGCACTGCTACCATCATCGAGCGACTTTAGGAAATCTATGGATACCGTGACCATCGGCCAATCCACGCTCACCAGCAGCGCCATCGGCCTGGGCTGCATGGGCATGTCGGAGTTCTACGGCGAGCGCGATGACGAACAGTCCCTGCGCACGCTGGAGCGCGCGTTCGAGATCGGCGTTACCCACTATGACACCTCCAACGTCTACGGCCGTGGCCACAACGAGCAGTTGCTGGGGCGCTTCCTCAAAGGACGACGGGACCGGGTGATGCTGGCCAGCAAATTCGGCGTTGTGCGCGACCCCGAAGGCCCCCAGGGCAGCACCTACGACCGCGACATCGACAACTCCCCCGCCTACATGCGCAAATGCTGCGAGGAATCGCTTGCACGCCTGGGCACGGAGGCCATCGACCTCTATTACGTTCACCGTACCAACCCGAACACACCGATCGAAGACACTATCGGCGCGCTTGCCGATCTTGTTCGCGAAGGCAAGATCCGCGCGATCGGCCTGTCCGAGGTGAGCGCAGAGCAGCTTCGCCGGGCCCATGGCGTGCACCCGGTGGCCGCAATCCAGTCCGAATACTCGCTGTGGACGCGCGAGCCGGAACTCGATGTGTTGCCGACCTGCCGCGAATTGGGTATCACCTTTGTGGCCTACAGCCCGCTCGGTCGGGGCTTCCTGACCGGTGCCATCGCCAGTGCGCAGAGCCTGGCGGCAGACGACTTCCGGCTTTCGTCGCCGCGTTTTCATGGCGACAACTTCGACAAGAACCTGGCGCTGATTGCACAGCTGCGCGCGTTGTGCGAGGCCAAGCAATGCACACCAGGCCAGATCGCACTGGCCTGGATATTGGGCCGCGAGCAGCAGATCATTCCCATACCGGGTACCAAACGCATCAAGTACCTGGAAGAAAATGTGGGTGCCAGCGCGGTTGTGCTCGACCCGCAGGAGCGCGCGGCGCTGGAAGCCCTGCTGCCCGTGGGCGCAGCGGCCGGTACACGTTACGACCCCAACTTCCAGGGCGCTCCCCGCACTGCAAGTACCTGACACCAAGCACCGCACACCATGCAGACCTCCACCTGGAACCTCTGGCCCTGGCCTTTTTTCGATGCAACACATCAGGCGCTGGCCGAACGCGTCGTTGCGTGGAATGCCGGAGCGCATGGCAAGCCCTACGCCACACTGCAGGACGAATGTCGCGATCTGGTGCGCCGCCTGGGGGCCTCCGGATTGCTGGACTATGTGGTGCCGCAAAGCGATACACCGTTTGACGCACGGTCCATCTGCCTGATCCGCGAAGGCCTCACATTCGAGCATGCCCTAGCCGACGCCATGTTTGCCATGCAGGGTATCGGCACGCTGGCGCTGCGCCGGCTGGGTACCGCAGCACAGCGCGAAAAATACCTGGAGCCGTGCCGCAAAGGGCAGCGGATTGCCGCCTTTGCACTCACCGAGCCCGAGACCGGTTCGGACGTGGCGTCGATGACCACCGAAGCGCGCCGCGATGGCGACGACTACATCCTCAACGGTGCCAAGACGCTGATATCGAACGCCGGCATCGCCGACCACTACCTGCTGGTGGCCCGCACCGGAGAAGCGCCCGGGGCACGCGGCCTGTCGATGTTTATTGTCGACGCACCCACGCCCGGCCTGCAGGTGAGCGACCCAATCGATTTCATTGCACCGCACCCCGCCGCCAGCTTGACATTTACCGACTGCCGCGTTCCCGCCAGCAACCTGATCGGTGATGCCGGACAGGGCTTCAAGGCGGCGATGGCCGCCTTCGATATCTTTCGCCCATCGGTCGGAGCAGCCGGGGTCGGCCTGGCACGCCGGGCGCTGGCCGAAACGCTGGCGCATACCGGCAAAAGACGCCTGTTCGGCAAACCCATGAGTGCACTGGAAGGTGTGCAGATGGCGCTGGCCGAAATGGCCACCGACCTGGAGGGTGCGGCGCTACTGGTCTACCGCGCTGCCTGGTCATACGACGTATTGGGTGAGCGCGGTGCCTACCAAGCCTGTATGGCAAAACTGGCGGGTAGCGAGGCGGCAGGCAGGGTGGTGGACCGCGCGGTGCAATTGCTCGGTGGCCAGGGTGTAACACGCGGCAATATCATCGAGCAGTTGTACCGCGAAGCACGGCCCATGCGTATCTACGAAGGGGCCTCTGAGATCCAGAAACTGGTCATCGCGCGCAACCTGATCAAGAACAGTGAACTACATGCCTGACACAGGCCGGGCGTGATGTACGACCAGACCGCCATCGTCGGGCTGGGCAGCACGCCCTATTACAAGCGCGGTGCATCGGCCCCACAAACGCTGGAAGAACTGGTTGGCAAATCCATCCTGGCCGCAGTCGGCGATGCCGGCCTGGACGTACGCAGCATCGACGGCTTCGCCTATTTTGCGGGTGGCTTCGATACCGGCATGCTGATGGAGACGCTGGGCATTCCAGAAATTCGCTTCTCGGCCACCTTGACTGGAACCGGCGGCGGCTCTGCGGGGGCCATCGGCCTGGCGGCTGCTGCCATCGTGAGCGGCCAGGCGGAAGTGGTGGTCTGCGTGGGTGCCAACCAACAAGGCGCACAACGCTTTGGCGCAATCACCGCAGCCTACCCGGCCACCCCGGAGAACGCCTTTTTTTCCGCGTCGGGCCTGGTCGGGCCGGGCCATATGTTTGCCTTGCTGGCGCGGCGCCACATGTTCTTGTATGGCACCACGCGGGAGGACTTTGCCGAGGTGGCAATCTCGACCCGGGCCAACGCCGTAACCAACC
>JANOCN010000215.1:0-4297 GCA_031412185.1 Betaproteobacteria bacterium
CGAATACTTTCATGAGGATCCCCTTTTGAGCAGAAGCAAATTGGACGTCAGCCGATATTTGGCAAAACCTTGACGCGCATGCATAAAGCGCGCCTTCATATCAAGCCGTTGATTCATATGAAGAAAATTGCCGACTGCGAGCCCCCGTGTAAGAAGCCTCGACACGGGTAACACAGACGGGGTAAAGATTGCCTCCTGGACGTCTTTTTTCACGCTGCCTTTCTGTGGCAACAGCGGTCAAAAAGCCCTAAGTGCAGCGTGAGCGTGCCATAGCCAAAGCCCCCGCTCAATGGGCCATTCGGGCTATCTCACCATTTCACGAAACGGGGTGCTTTTTGGTACGGGTTAACCCGCAAAACCATGCTCTTGAGATAGCAAGTTAAGCGCCTCTGTGTTAGGTATCGAAGGCCCCTCAGAGGGTCTTCAGTCCAATAGCTGCCTCGGCATTCTCGGAGCTCAGGCTGCCTTCACCTTCAGCCGCCAGGCGTGCAGCAGAGGCTCGGTGTATCCGCTGGGCTGTGCCAGCCCCTTGAACACCAGATCGCTAGCGGCCTGGAACGCTGCGCCCTGGGGGTTGCTGGCCATTGGCTGGTACAAGGGGTCACCAGCGTTCTGCCGGTCCACCACCTTGGCCATACGTTTGAAGGTGGCCCTGACCTGGGCCCGGGTGACCACCCCGTGCTGCAACCAGTTGGCGATATGCTGGCTGCTGATGCGCAGGGTGGCGCGGTCTTCCATCAACCCCACGTTGTGGATGTCGGGCACCTTGGAGCAACCTATGCCCTGGTCGATCCAGCGCACCACATAGCCCAGGATCCCCTGCACGTTGTTGTCGAGTTCCTGTTGCTTGTCGGCGGCGCTCCAGTGGGGGTTCTTCACTACCGGGATGGTGAGCAAGTCATTAAGCAGGGCGTCTTGGTCGGCCAGCGAGTCTCGCTGCGTGCCCCGCGCATGGTGTGTTTCCAACTCTTTTTGGACCTCCGCCACATTCACCTGGTGGTAGTGCAGCGCGTGCAATGTTGCGGCGGTAGGGCTGGGTACCCAGGCAGTATTGGCACCGGCGCGCGGGTGGCCGATTTTCTGTTGCATCATGGATGCCATCAGGTCGGGCATCGCCCACATGCCCTTGCCGATCTGCGCCCGACCACGCAGGCCGCAGGCAAGACCCACCAGCACATTGTTTTTTTCGTAGGCCTGGATCCAGGCGCTGGATTTCATGTCGCCCTTGCGCAGCACCGGGCCGGCCAGCATGCAGCTATGCATCTCGTCGCCGGTGCGGTCCAAAAAGCCGGTGTTGATGAACGCCACCCGGCTGGATGCTGCGGCGATACAGGCCTTGAGGTTGACGCTGGTGCGCCGTTCTTCGTCCATGATGCCTAGCTTTACCGTGCTGTCGGCCAGGCCCAGCAGCTTCTCCACGCGGCCAAACAGTTCGCTCGCAAAGGCTACCTCTGCGGGGCCGTGCATCTTGGGCTTGACGATGTAGACCGAACCCGCGCGTGAGTTGCGCAGCGGCGCGCCGTCCGGACCCACGCCGCGGCCTTGCAGGTCGTGCAGCGCAATCGTGGTGGTAATTACCGCGTCCATGATGCCTTCCGGGATCTCGCGGGTGCTGCCGTCGGCCGTGGTGTACAAAATGGCCGGGTTGGTCATCAGGTGGCCGACATTGCGCACAAACATCAAAGAGCGGCCATGCAGCGTGACTTTGCCGCTGGCTCTTGCTGCCGGGCGGTCTGCAGCCGGACCGGCGGCGGTATAGATCCGGTCCGGGTTCAGTCCGCGCTGGAAGGTCTTGCCACCTTTGGTGATATCTTCGGTAAGCGTGCCCTTTAGTATTCCAAGCCAGTTGCTGTAGCCCAGCACTTTGTCCTGAGCATCGACACAGGCCACCGAGTCTTCGAGGTCCAGAATGGTGGATAAAGCCGACTCCAGTACCAGGTCCGCCATGCCGGCTGGGTCGCCCGCACCAATCGGGCGGCTGCGGTCGATCCGGATGTCAAGGTGCAGGCCATTGTGCTGCAGCAGTACCGACGAAGGGTTGGCTGCGTCGCCCTGGTAGCCCACCAGTTGCCTGGCGCTTTTCAGGCCCGAGGTTTTGCCGTCCTGGAGTGCCACCACCAGCTTGCCCGCCTGTATGCTGTAGCCGGTGGACGCCAGATGGGAGCCGTGTTGAAGTGGTGCGGTGCGGTCCAGTACATGGCGCGCATATTCGATCACCTTGGCACCTCGCGCCGGGTTGTAGCCGGTGCCCTTGGTAGCGCCGCCCGCCTCTGGGATTACGTCGGTGCCATATAACGCGTCGTAGAGCGAGCCCCAGCGCGCATTGGCGGCATTCAGTGCATACCGTGCGTTCAGAATCGGCACCACCAGTTGCGGCCCGGCCTGGGTGGCGAGTTCGGCGTCTACATTGCGGGTGGTGGCCTTGAAGTCGGCCGGTGGCGGTACGAGGTAACCGATCTTCTGCAAGAAGCTGCGATACGCCTTCATGCTGCGGATCGGGCCTGGGTGCGCCCGGTGCCAGCTATCCAAAGCGCCCTGTAGCCGGTCCCGTTCAACCAGCAAAGCCATGTTCCTTGGTGTCAGATCTGCCACGATCGCGTCAAAGCCGCTCCAGAAGCCTGCGCTGTCGATCCCGGTGCCTGGCAGTACCTGGGATTCCATGAACTGGTACAAATCGCCGTCGACCTGAAGGCGGTGGATGGGGGTGCGCTGCGTCAAAGGTCTTCTCCTGGGAACAAAAAAATCGGAACCCGTACTGTATGTGATCGTTTCCGGATTGATCGGAAACTTCCCGAGACAAATATTCCACACTTCAGCAGGCCATCCACTGGCTGACGCCCCGTTCCTGCGCCTAACTCGCAATAATGCAGGATTAGCCAGATGCCCGCCACCCTACCCGCCTCTTTGGACGCCGCCACACGCACGATGGTGCTGCGGCATGTACGCACGCTCATCAACCACACGTTGACGTATTTTGCCCAGCGTCAGGACGAACATCTCAAGACCCTGCGCGCCCACTTCTTCAGTCTTGTGGATGCCAGGCCGCATATGGCCCAGGCGCAAAACTTGCGCACTGCGGGTGTCATGCTGGACAAACAGCCCGACGTCTTCAACCGCTCGTTGCAGATTGCCCTGAGAGAGGCGATTGAAGAAGAGGTCGAGTCGGTGATGCCCGGTGCCTTGAGCGTCTTGCGGCCGACAGCACCAGGCGATGATGCGGGTGGCCCGGTCAGCATGGCCTTGCTGGACGTGGATGAGGTCGAGCGGCATTTGCTGGTGGACCGGGTCGCGCAGCGCTTCAATGCCCGCTACGACGCCAAATTAAAGCCCTTGACCCAGTGTCTTGGGGCCCTGATGCGGGTGCCCGACGCCACGCTGGCTGACAATCCGTTTCGCCCCGCCACGCTGGTGCGGGCGTTCTCGCTGGCCTGGGAGAAGTCCGAGTTCGACCCGGCAGCGGCCGAGGACTTTGTGCTGGCGCTGGATCCCCAGCACGGCCTTGACTACGCACCACTCTATGCCGCCTTGACCGAGACCTTGGTACGCGCCGGTTTCGCTGCGCAGGCAACCCAGCACCGCATCAAGCGTTCGGTAGGCGGCGATACCAGCCCGGCACCTTTGGCGGCAGGTGCGGCGAAATCAGGTTTTGGTGCACCGGAGTCGGGCGGCGCAGGTTCAGGATTCGCCCATTCGGCACCGGTTGGCCCTGGTGATGGCGTGTCAACAACAGCATCAGGCCCGAGTATTGCGGCACGTGCCAAACAGTTTCTTCAGAAGCTCGGCTTTGGCCGCCAGCCGGTTTCGGGAGCGGCAGGCAGCGGCACTGGGTCTGGTGGATGGAGCGCGCGAACGGGTGATGGTGACGGAAGTGGCGGCGGGGGCGGAGGGGGTCAGGGTGGAACTGGTGCTGCCGGTGGCGGCGAAGGGAGCGGTGCAGCCTCAGGGGAAAGGGCAAGTCACGCCCCAGCCGATCCAGCCTTCATGGGGTATCTGGGTGGTTTGCAGGCCGGCACCGGCGCGACCTCGCTTCCCCCTTGGGTTGAAGGGCAGGACATCGGCGACCAGAACCTGCTGCGCCGACTGCGCGACCGCGAAGAGGTGCGGCGTGCGCCCGAGCACGATCGCGGCACGGTGGACGCCCTGGCGGAAGTTTTTGACTACGTGTTTGCCGACCGCTCGATTCCGATGCAGCTGAAAGTTGTTATCGGCCGACTGCAGATCCCGGTGTTGAAAGCCGCGATGATTGACCGCGACTTCTTCCTTACGGCAGAGCACCCGGCGCGCAGGCTGATCGACG
>JANOCN010000216.1:0-2600 GCA_031412185.1 Betaproteobacteria bacterium
CCTGTCAGCCGCGTAAGCCAGCACCGAGAGAATGTCCTCGGAAGTCAGCTCGGGAAAATCGTCCTGGATTTCCTGCTGGCTCATGCCGTTGGACAACATCGAGAGAACGTCGTAGACCGTTATGCGCAGCCCCCGGATGCAAGGCCTGCCACCACGTTTGCCGGGCTCTAGAGTGATTCTGCTCATTTCGATCTCCAAATTGATCTGCGCCTGGCTCAGATTGTGCCCCAGCGGCATCCAATGCCTTCTCCGTCATATTCGACCAATCACCCCACCTCAGCCCATTCGCCCCATCGAAAACCCACCTGCCCGGCCAATCAAAACCTTCAACGTTGCCGCGTTGAACTGGCATCAAACTGCGGCCAACACCAGATGCCCAATTTCTGCCTTTGCAGGGCGGATTTTGATTTCAATGTCGTAGCCCAATCGCGTCAGGCAGTCCATGAGCTTGCGTTCTGACAAATTGGCAAAGTCACCACGCATCATGTCGGAGACTTTGGGCTGCGTGATACCCATCCGTCTAGCGGCCTCTTGCTGAGTCAGGCCAAGGCTGCGCATTGCTTTTCTGATCTCGATCACCAAGCCAGTTTTGATCTTCAGCTTTTCAGCATCGGGAAGGCCAAGGTCGGCAAACACGTTGCCAGAACCCCGTTGAATTTCAACGCCTTCAACCAGTCGAGTCTTCACTTGCGTAACTCCTTTGCAAACGCCTCGGCTATTTTGAGCCTTGCGTGAATGAGGTTCATGTCTTCCTTTGGCGTGGCGATACCGCGCTTGCTTTTTTTCTGGAAGCAGTGAAGGACGAACACTGCCTCGGAAAACTTCACGGTGTACACGGCACGGTAGGTGCCACCAACATCGTCTTCCACTACCTCAAGCACCCCGGCGCCTCCAAAGCCTTTGAGCACTTTGGCTGCGTCATGCCTGTCACCAGCCTGTGCCAACGACAAAGCAAAGCCGAACAACCGTCGAACGTCCGCTGGCAATGCCATCAAATCTTTCTGGCTGCTGCCTATCCATTCAAGTGGTCTTTCATTGATTGGCACGTGTATGAACATACATGAACTGGTATACGCCGTCAATCAATGCCCTTGGCAAACTGCCGATAGTGTGGTTTCTTCACAAGCTCGATGGGCAGACCCCACGTCAGCCCATCCGCCCCACCAACAACCCGCCCGCCGGGGTAAATACTACCGGGCAATTCAATGGGAGCGACCGTTAGCCTCGGCCTCTACGGCACCTTGGTTTTCAACCTGCCGGGCTGTGCGGCCTTTTGCGCCCGGCCCAAAAATCAGCCATTCGGCCCATAGACAGCCTACCCCAAGCTGGTAAATACTCTCCCCCAGCTTTTCGGGGCGCGCAGCGCGGGCAGCTGGGCAGCGATACAAGTGCAGCGACAAACGTACCGAAAAGCGTGTAAAAGGCACGGCTTTCGTTCCACTAGCCGAGTCCAAACGCGGCCAGAATCGCAGCATCGGGGCCAGCCCCGCAACGTGGGGCACATGTCGTTGCACTTGCCGCCTTGCCTTGAGCCCTTGCCACCTCCATGTTTATCGCGCCACCCGCCGCACCGGCCCGCCAGCGCCGCGCATTGCCTTGAAGCCCATGAAACACACTACACGCCGAATATTCTTTGCCCTGCTCGCGCTGGCCTGCGCGGGCCACGTCGCAGCGGCCACGTATTACATCAACTCCAACGGCGGCAACGACTTTTACTCCGGCACGTCGGCCACCGCCACTAGCGCCACCGTAGGCCCATGGCAAACGCTGGCCAAGCTTGCCAACGTTACGCTGGCACCAGGCGACACGGTCTATCTGGCGTGCGGCAGTGTGTGGAAGGAAACGTTGCAACCCAGGTCGTCTGGCACCGCCGCCGCGCCCATAACGATTACTGCCGGCCCAGGCGCTTGCGCTACCGCACCGCTCATAGACGGTGCTACCACCATACCGGCGCACGCCTGGGTGCAACACAGCGGTGCCATCTACAAGGCCCGCCTGCCGGTTGACCTGGTATCCAATCCAAACCCTGGTGCCAACATGACTGGCTGGTCGTCAAGGTCCGCCGCCGGGGACTCCACCCTGCTGCCCGACAACGCATGTCCCGGCCAGGCTACGCCGTGTATGGCGTTTACCTCGGGTACCAGCGTCAGTCTGGCGATCAGCAATACGTTTGCGCTTGCGGGTGGTGTCGACTACACGGCAGGTGTGCAATTGCGGGCCCCCGCCGGAACGCGCATCAAGGTGGTGGTCAGGCGCAGCGGGCCAACCTACGAAAGCCTTGCGCCCGAGCAATGGATAACTGGTGCGGGTGCCTGGCAAAGCGTGTGTCTTACCTTCCGCCCCACTGCCGCAGTGGCCAACGCGCGTATCGACATTGAAGTACCCGCCACCCGCATCCGCGTGAATGTGCGCGAGGCGCACATGCGGCACAGCGCAGCAATCGGCAATGTGCTAGCCACCTTTGTGGACAGCCTACAGGTGCGGCGCGCGCACCACCCCAACTTTGGGCAAGGGGGAGATCCGACGTCCCCTTATGCGGCTACTGCCAGTGCCGGTGGGAAGACCGTGGTCGACACGACAGGGTTGGCGCTCCCTTCAGG
>JANOCN010000217.1:0-1802 GCA_031412185.1 Betaproteobacteria bacterium
AGAAATCCGCGCTGGCTCGACTCCGCGGTGCGCAAATTATCCCGCAGATCCACCGCGACGATGCGGATCGAGCGCTGCAACGCCGATTGCTCAAACAGGCTGTTGCCGCGTTCCACCAGCCAGATGGTGGCGCCCACGATCGCGATCAGCGCGAGAAAGCCGATCGTCAGGCCTGCGCCAACGCCTATCGCCAACCGGCTTCGCCCGAACATCAATCAACTTTCAAAGGACGGGGTGGACAAAAAAATAGAGCGCGCACCTTTGCTCTGTGTTCCATACTGAAAACGTGTCTGTCACTAGTTTGGAACTCTGTCAATCATACTGCTGACTCGGAAGAGGCCCGACCTTTTGGGAGGCCCCGCCTGAAGAAACGGAGGCAGCGCACGCTCAGTTGGGCGCGCAGGATGCATTGCCCCTCGCTGCCGCTCGCGCGGTGCGAGCAACCCCAGCCCGCACCGCGCCTTATACCGACCTCACAGTACCAACCGAATCATGCGCAATGGCATGTCGGCAGTTCGTCATTCTTGATCCCGAGGTTTAGGTGCTGCGGCCGCGTGGATAACCATCCCCTCACGCCCCCTTCTGATAGCAAGAGCCGCGCGGTGACCCGGATAGGGCGGCAAGCGGCATCTGCCGCTTCGCTAAGTCTCTGAGTCAACCGCGTATGCAACGGCTGCTTCTGGCCGATCCCGGGTGCTCGAATTGCTGAAATTCGATTCCCATTGCCGACAGGCCACGGCATGCCTGAACGGCCGGTCTGGAGCAAGCAGTTCCAATAGTCGAATGACTCGTGCCAGTTTGAAGCGGTCAGACAAGCGGGTGTTGCCGAACGACCCCAACGCGTCGTAACCTGCCGCCTTGCATTCGCCAGCCGATACAAGCTGACCGCCTTGTACAAAACACACACCAGCGGGGGTTCGTCCCACAGAATCAAATGCAGCCGGAAGTCAGCCGACCCCCACCCCCACCGGCGGATCAAACGCCCGTACGTCCGGCAAGACTTCATCAAACCGCTCCACCTGCACGGCGGTGAGCTGCCCGCTGCAACCCTGGGTGAGGGACGACGTTCCTTGGTCGCGCGTCAGCACATTCGGGTTGCCGTGCAGGCACAGGGGGCGTCCCTGGCTGTCGGTGCCGGGGTCGAACCAGGCACCGGTGGGCAGTTGCACCACACCTTGCCGCACGTTGTCTGTCAAGGTAACACTGGCCAGGCAGGCACCACGCGTGTTGAACAGGCGCACGATCTGGCCCTCCGCTATGCCGCGTGTGGCTGCGTCCTCCGGGTGCATGGAGCACACCTCGCGCCCGCTGCGTTTCTGGCTTTCGCTGTGGCCGCCAAAGTCGAGCTGGCTGTGTAGCCGGGTCGCGGGCTGGTTGGCCACCAGGTACAGGGGATGGGTGGGCGTGGGGCCATCGGTGGGTGCCAGCCACGCCGGGTGGCCCGGGCAATCGGCATAACCAAAACCGGCAATCGTGGGGGACGTGATCTGCACCTTGCCGCTCGGGGTAGGCAGCGGGTGGCCGGTTGGGTCTTCGCGAAATGAGCGCAATATGCCGCCGTCGTCGGCCTGTTGCGGCAGCACCAGCTCGCCGCGTTGCCAGAATTCTTCGAAGCCGGGCGCGTCCATACCTTTGGCCTGCAGCGCGCGCCGGGTCTTCTCATACAACAGCTCCAGCCACTGGCGGCTGGTACGGCCGTCGGTATAGGCCTGGCGCGCACCTAGCCGCTCCGCCAGGTCGGCGAATATGTCGTAGTCGTCGCGCGCCAGCCCATACGGCTCGGCAATGCGGTGCATGGCCAC
>JANOCN010000218.1:0-7305 GCA_031412185.1 Betaproteobacteria bacterium
TGTAGCTTTGTCCTGCTCTGGCGATGAACTTCCCAAGATTTTCTCCCAAATGCTGCAATAGCTGGATTAGTGGCCGGACATTAATGGCCGGACTATAGCGCGGAAAAATGGCGCGCGCCAGCGCGTGCGACACACCGACACAAACCAAACGCCTACGCCTTGTACTTCACCGAGCAGCCATAAGGCCGGGTAGCGGCGTTGCTGAGCGGCTGGCCGGCCAGTGCCTGGGTGATGCCTTGTTTGACGTAGTTGACGGCGGTCTTCACGTCTTCCTGGCGCGATGAGGGGATGCTGTCTATGCCGCCTGCGTAGATCAAGGTGCCCTGGGGGTTGACGATGTACATGTGCGGGGTGGTGCGGGCACCATAGCTTTGGCCTGCCTTACCGTCTTCGTCCATCAGCGTCACTGTAGGCGCGGCCTTCTGGTCGGCCATCCAGCGTGCCAGCTTCGGTGCGGGCAGGTAGTCGTAGTGCGCGCTCTCAGTGGAATTGATGGCCAGCCACACCACACCCTTGGCGGTGGCCTCTTTCTGGGTGCCCTGCATGTTGGCGCTGTCATAGTGTTTGCGCACATACGGGCAGCCCGGGTTGACCCACTCCAGCACCACGTGTTTACCCTTGAAGTCGCTCAGGCGCACGGCCTTGCCCGCCGTGTCGGTGAGCGTGAAGTCCGGTGCCTTCTGGCCGACCGCAGGGGCGGCAAACGCATGGCCCGAGAAACCGAGGGCAGTGGTAGCGGCAGTGGTGAGCAGGGTACGACGCAGCATGGTGAATCTCCGAGATAGGTGGACGGGGTGAGGACTGAGTTGGTGGAACGCAACGGCTTGGATTGGTCGGTTTTGATCGGTTCAAGTGGAGTTGAATCAGGCCCAAAAGCAGCATACGCGCCAGCACTGGGCCTACAAACGCGCCAGCGCAGCGCGGACCTCCTGCACACTCAAAATCTCCGACAGCACTACCGGCACCCGGCCGGCCTGGTACAACACGTACACCGGTACTCCACTGCGACCCAGTTGCTGCAGCGCTGCGGTAATGGCCGGGTCGCGACGGGTCCAGTCGGCGCGCAGCAATGCTACTTTTTTGGTGGCCAGGTCGGCAAGCACATCCTGGTCACTCAGTGTGGTTTTCTTGTTGTACTGGCAGGTTACGCACCACGCCGCCGTGAAGTCCACAAACACCGGTTGCCCGCGCGCCAAGAGCTGGTCCACCCGGCCGGGCTCCCAGTTGTGCCACCCGCTGCCGGAGGTTTGCGCCGCTGCTTCGACTGGTTTGGTGACATAGGGGCCCACGCCCCAAGCGAGCGCCGCCAGCGTTATGACCGATGCTGCGCCCAGTAGGGCGCGCGAGCGTCCGCCCAGTGCCAGCGCCCAGGCCACAAAACCCAGCGCCACCAACAGCGCCAGCAACGCGCCCGCACCGTCTATGCCACTCTGCTGGCCCAGCACCCACACCAGCCAGGCGACGGTGGCAAACATGGGAAACGCCATGAACTTTTTCAGCGTGTCCATCCACGCTCCCGGGCGCGGCAGCGCCCGCGCAAATGCCGGTACCAGGCTGGCCACCAGGTAGGGCAGCGCCAGCCCCAGGCCCAGCGCCGCAAAAATGGCCAGCGCTTGCCCTGCCGGCAATACCATCGCCAAGCCGAGCGACGCGCCCAT
Organism: Betaproteobacteria bacterium; assembly: GCA_031412185.1. Classification (GTDB taxonomy): domain Bacteria; phylum Pseudomonadota; class Gammaproteobacteria; order Burkholderiales; family Burkholderiaceae_C; genus CAISIP01. Next base: position 1,659 of record JANOCN010000218.1, read on the forward strand.
GAACGGGGCCGTGCAGGGCGCGGCAACCGCCACCGCCAACACGCCGGTCAGAAACGCGTCTGCCGCCGGATGCCGGGCCTGCAGCGTCGCGATGGACGAGGGCAACACATGCGAAAACTGGAATACGCCCGCCAGGTTGAGCCCTATCAAGGTGAACAATGCCGCCAGGGTTGCCACCACCACCGGCTCCTGCAACTGAAAGCCCCAGCCCAGGCTTTCGCCCGCGCTGCGCAGCGCCAGCAACGCCACACCCAGCGCCACAAAACTCAGCAATACGCCGGCCGTGTAGGCGAAACCACTGATGCGGTGCAAGCGGCGGTTCCCGGCGTGGCGGGCAAAACCCAGTACCTTGATGGCCAGCACCGGGAACACGCAGGGCATCAGGTTGAGAATCAGCCCACCCAAAACGGCACCCAGCAGCGCCGCCCAGAAGCTCAGCGGCGGGGTCCCGGGGCTGGTGCGTGGGCCGCCGCTGCCAACCGGTGGCTGCAGCACCTGGGCACCGGCAGCCGGCGCTGCGGCTTGTGGCCAGGCCCCTTGCACCGCCACCTCGGCCCGGTAGGCCTTGTCGCCCAGCGCGAGCACCACCGGCATCACCGACGGGCTGCCGCTGCGTTGGGCCGATAACGGCACGCTGGCCGTCCACAGCGCGCCGTCCCAGACCTGCGTCCAGCGGGCGGCGGTTTCGATGACCTCGGGTGTCTCGGGGAAAAACTCCAGCGTTTTGCCCCGCAACGCTGCGGGCAGGCCGGAAACGGTTAGTTTTATGGCTTTTGGTTCCACCAGGACCCGGCTCTCAGCTGCGTTGGGCAGTGGCATTGGCGTGGCCTGGAATGTGGCCTCGAAGGCGGCTCCATGAGCGGCCGTGGAACTCTTGACCGGCAGGGTGAAAGCAAACTCGCCTTCCTCGGGAATGCAGGTCTGTTTACATACCAGCCAAGCCGCCTTGAGCTTGATCTCCAACCCCGACGAAAGCAAGGGTGCCTTGAATTCCGGGCCAATCGTGAGCGGCACCGGCAACAGCACAGTGCCGGCGTAGCCGTAATTCATCAGATTGCCGATCAGGAATTTTTTCGGCGTTGGCCATGCAATCGCGCCGGCGCTTATGCCGGGCGGAAGCGTCCATTGCAGGTCGGTGGGCAAGCCTGAATCGCCCGAGTTCTTCCAGTAGGTGTGCCACTCGGGTTGGTGCGCCAGTTGCAGGCCGACCCAGACCGTCTTGCCGGCGTCGGCACCATCTGGTGCGTGGGCCAGCAGCTCGGCGCGCACCTGGTCGGTGGTAACCACCGCCCCCGGCTTGCCGCTGGTGCTTAACTGGGCCAGCGCGGTACCAGCAAATGTCACGCAGACCAGCCAAACCGCTATGTACTTGAGGAGTGAAAAATGGCGCGAAAAGTTCATTGCTTGGGTGGGAGCGTGGGCTGCAGGTAAAGTTCCGGGGCGTGCCTGGTGGTCACTGCCAGGCGCGCGCGCATTACAGCCTTTGTCGCCGCTATCCAATAATACCGGCATGCCCGCCACCGCGCCCCCGATCCAGCCCAAGACACCGCCTCCTGCTGTGGTGCTTTGTACGCTGAACGCGAAATACATCCACGCCTCGCTCGGGCTGCGTTATCTGCTGGCCAATATGGGCGACCTGCGCGACCGGACGGTACTGCGCGAGTACACCATTGCGCGCGACCCACAGGAGATGGCAGACGCCTTGTTGTTGCTGCTGGGGCCGCCGCTTGCCGGGCAGGTGCAGGTGGTGGGTTTTGGGGTGTACATCTGGAACGTGACGCAGACCTGCGCATTGGTGCGCCTTCTCAAACAGGCGCACCCGGCGCTGAAGATTGTGCTGGGTGGGCCAGAGGTAAGCCACGAGCTGGAGGGGCAAGCCGTTGTGGCGCTGGCAGACCATGTGGTGACGGGCTGGGGCGATATCAGTTTCCCCAAACTATGCCGCGCATTGTTGTTTGGCCCGCAACCATTGATGAAGGTGATCGCCGGTGAGCAACCACCACTGGACCAGATCGCCCTGCCTTACGCCGAATACAGCGCGGCCGACCTGGCGCACCGGGTGCTGTACGTGGAGGCCTCGCGCGGCTGCCCGTTCAAGTGCGAGTTCTGCCTGAGTTCGCTCGACAAAACTGCGTGGGCGTTTGACCTGGAGCGTTTTCTGGAAGCGCTGGACGGCTTGTACCGGCGTGGCGCGCGAACGTTCAAGTTCGTCGACCGCACCTTCAACCTGAAGATCGGGACTTCGCTGCGCATCCTGCAGTTTTTCCTGGACCGGCTGCCACAGCCGGGTCTGCCCGATGCCACACGCGACCTGTTTGTGCATTTTGAGTTGATCCCCGACCACTTGCCCGAGCGCCTGAAGCAGATGATTGCGCGCTTCCCGCCCGGAGTGTTGCAGTTCGAAGTAGGCATTCAGACTTTCAATCTGGATGTGCAGCGGCGCATTTCGCGCCAGCAGGACAACCTGCAGACGGTGACCAATCTGCGCTGGCTGCGCGAGTTTTCCCATGCGCATCTGCATACCGACCTGATATTCGGTCTGCCGGGTGAGAGCCTGCACAGTTTTGCCCAGGGGTTTGACCAGCTCGTAGCGCTGCGCCCGCACGAGATCCAGCTCGGACTGCTGAAACGCCTGCGTGGTACGCCGATTGCAAGGCACAGCGCAGAGTTCGGCATGCTGTTTGATGCACAGCCTCCCTACGCCGTGCGCGAGACCGGTGCCGTGGGCGCAGCCGAGATGCTGCGTTTCACACGCCTGTCGCGCTATTGGGAGCTGATCGCCAACTCCGGGCGCTTCCAGCGCACACTGGCGATATTGTTGGGTGAAGACCCGACCTGCCCGGTCCGCCCGGCGGGCAGCGTCGGGCAGAGCGCAGACACGTTTGGCGCGGCAACGGAATCCGCCTCAGCGTTTTATGCCTTTCTGGACTGCGCCGACTGGCTCTGGGCCCGTACCGGGGCGACCAGCCAATTGACGCCCGAAATGCTGGTAGACCACCTGTTCGACTACCTGTGCAGTGCGCGCGGAGCCGACGCCGCCGTGGTGTTGCAGGCGCTGCAGTCGGACTACCTGGAAAGTGGCGCCCGCGCCCGCCCCCAGGTGTTGCGCCATACCTTGCCGAAACGTGCCGACCCAGCGCAGAAAGCCACACCTGGATGGCCGTCGCGGCAGGCAAAGCACCGTGCTGGCGCGCGGATTCAGCCATCACCAATTTCTGCGCCGGTTCTTGATCGCACCCTGCAGTAAAGTCGTGCCATGGACACCAAAGACAAACGACCCGAAACGATTGCCGCCCAGGCTCTGGGATGGGTGGACGAGCAGACACGCGCCGTCACCCCACCGGTGCACATGTCTACCACCTACCTGCGCGACGAGGACAACCAGTACCGCTCTGGCCGCGTCTATGCACGCGCAGACAACCCGGCGTTCGACCAGGCGCAGGCCGTGATCACCGAGCTGGAGCAAGGTGCCGACGCGGCACTGTTCGCGTCGGGCATGGCGGCTGCAACCGCAGTATTCCAGGCACTGTCACCGGGCGACCATGTATTGGCACCGCAAGTCATGTACTGGTCACTGCGCAACTGGTTGATGAACTTCGCCACCCACTGGGGCCTGCAGGTTGAGCTGTTGGACATGACCGACCCCGCCGCCGTGGCAGCCGCCATTCGGCCCGGCAAGACCCGGCTGGTATGGATTGAGACACCGGCCAACCCGCTGTGGACGATTACCGACATTGCTGCAACGGTGGCGCTGGCACACGCGGCCGGTGCGCTGGTGGCGGTGGACTCCACGGTAGCGACACCGGTGCTCACGCGGCCACTGGCGCTGGGTGCCGACATCGTGATGCACGCCGCCACAAAGTACCTCAACGGCCATTCGGACCTGATCGCCGGGGTGCTGGTGACACGCGAGAACAATGCCTTCTGGCAACGCATCCGGACGATACGTGCACAACTCGGCGGTACCCTGGGTTCGTTCGAGGCCTGGCTGCTGCTGCGCGGCATGCGCACACTGTATTTGCGGGTGCGCGCCGCGTCGCAGTCGGCGCAGCGGCTTGCAGAACACTTCTCGCGCCATGCGGTGGTGCGCGAGGTGTTGTACCCCGGTTTGCCCGGCGCACAGGGTCATGCGGTGGCGGCAAGGCAGATGCATGGCGGTTTTGGTGGCATGTTGTCGATCTGTGTGGCGGGCGGTGAAGCTGCAGCCATCGCCACCGCAGCCCAGGTGGCGTTGTGGAAGCGGGCAACGTCGCTGGGGGGAACCGAGAGCCTGATCGAGCACCGTGCGAGTGTGGAGGGTGCCGGGTCACCCGCACCGGCCGATTTGTTGCGGCTATCCGTCGGCATCGAGGATTGCCAGGACTTGATGGCGGATCTGGAGCAGGCCCTCGAAAAGGCCCATATACAGCTGAAATCGTAGTTGCCAATCGTAGTTACCACTGGTGATTGCGGTAGCGAGCCGGGAAACGCATCTTCAGTCGCAGTACCCGACCAAGGGCGCTTGATATCGACGCCAAGGCCCCCAATTCCGGTACATGAACGCTACCAAACCCCTTGCCAAACAGACCAACCTGACCACTGCGCACGTGCTCGCGGCACTGTTGGAGCGGCTCGATAACAGCACAATTGCGGTAGGCGCTGAGCAATACCGCTCGGTTGTCTTACACTTGGCACATGAATTCAACCAAGTACAGACAGACAGCGGCTTGGGTGCTTTGCTCGATGCCCACCCCGCTGCGGCACAGTTGTACGAGAACGTGAATTACACCCATGCTGGTCTTTGCCGCTCGTCGCTGGAGGTGTCCCTCGCCGCCGAGCAACAGGCCAAATCCGTCATAGAACGCGCCATGCGCGCTCCCACAAGAGGTATATCCGATGGCCAAAGCTGAAGCAAAAACGGCAGTCATGGCCGACGGCCTGCGTTACAAATCAAAGGCCTCCGGTTCCCCTTTTGCCGCCGCCGCGTCATTCGGCGGTGCCACGATGTCTTGTTTTATGTGTGGCAAACACCGTGCACGCTCCTTGATGGGCACCCGCAAGGTAGCGGGTAAATCGCAGACCGTGTGCGCACCGTCATGCAAGGCGCTGGACGAAGCTACCAGCGGTAACAGCAGCAGCTCCTGAGCGAATTTGCGTTATCTTGCCTGGTTCAGTATCCCGGGCTTGGGTGTTGGCAAGTTTGTCGCCACTCGGTGCCGTTGGCTCGCGCTTAACTCCCTGACGACAGCTGGTTGATCGAACGCTGCAAATTGGCACGTGCCTGTGCCTCGTGCGACGCGCGGAAAGACGCGGTGTGGAAGATGCGGTCCCGCTCCAGGAACTGCTGCAGAATGCGCCGCCTGCGGCTGCGAAACTGCTCCAGCGGCACCGCCGCGTATTCCTCCCGCACCTGCGCTTCGTAGGCGTCGAACTGTCCCGGCACCGCGCCCAGAATAGCCAGGTCTACGTCGAGCAGGATCTCTTCGTCCTTGGTCTGGGGCATGCTGTTGTGGCAGGTCGCCATCACCATCGCATGTACCCGCTGGGCCGCCCCCGCTGCGCCCCCGGCCGCCAGCAGCGCACGCTCGGCCCAGTCGGCGCTGGCCTGTTCGTTGCCGGGTAGTGCAATCTCGTACACCGCGTCGTGAAACCACAACGCCAATTCGAC
>JANOCN010000219.1:0-1961 GCA_031412185.1 Betaproteobacteria bacterium
GTTGGTGGGTTCGTCAAGCAGCAGGACATCGGGTTTGGCAACCAGCGCCTGGGCCAGCGCCACGCGTTTTTTGGTGCCGCCAGACAGTGAGCCGACGATGGCGTCCTTGTCCAGGTGCAGGCGGTGCAGGGTTTCCTCGACGCGTTGCTCCCAGTTCCAGCCGTCCAGCGCCTCGATTTCGGATTGCAGGGCATCCAGATCGGTGTGTTCGTCGGCCGCCAGATATTGCTCAACAATGTGCCTGGCCCTTGCCAGACCTGCGCTGGCAGCTATAAAAACAGTAGCGTGCGGGTCCAGGCTGGGCTCCTGTGGCACGTAGGCGATGCGCAGGTTTTGCTGCAGTTGCAAGGTGCCGTCGTCGGGTTTTTCCAGCCCGGCGAGGATTTTGAGCAGCGAGGACTTGCCGGTGCCGTTGCGGCCGATCAGGCCAATGCGCTGGTTGGTTTCGAGCGAAAAATCTGCGTGGTCCAGCAGGGCGACGTGCCCAAAAGCGAGTTGAGCGTCAAGAAGTGTAATTAGTGCCATGTTGTCAGGGATTATCCGGGTGCACCATTTCGCATGCTGGTTTTCGGGCTTTCGCGCGGCGGGGGCTGATGGCTATAGTGCAATCTCGTCCGTGGCCAGCAGCCTGTGCAGACACAACAAACGCATGTTTTTATGGAACTCCAGATCAACGGTCAGACCGTACAGGTAGACGCCGATCCCGCCATGCCCCTGCTCTGGGTGTTGCGCGACCTGCTGAATATGACCGGCACCAAGTTTGGCTGCGGCATAGCGGCCTGCGGCGCCTGCACCGTGCGGGTGGACGGCCAGGCGGTGCGATCCTGTGTCACGCCAGCTTCCACGCTGGTCGGCAAAGGCATCCAGACGATTGAAGCGCTGGGCACTGCCGCAAAACCGCATGCACTGCAACGCGCCTGGATCGCCCAGCAGGTGCCGCAATGTGGTTACTGCCAGTCCGGCATGCTGATGGCGGCAGCGGCATTGCTCGAAAAGACGCCCAAACCCACCGATGCCGACATTGATGCGGCCATGACCAATATTTGCCGCTGTGGAACCTACCAGCGGGTGCGTGCGGCGATCAAGCAGGCGGCAGGCATGGTGCCCGCCGGCGCTGCGACCAGGAAGCGCGCATGAAAAGGCGAACCTGGCTGCTCAGTGCGGCCGGCGCGGCGGGCGCCCTGGTTGTGGGCTGGGGGGTGCTGCCGCAGCGCTCGCGCACCGGGTCGGGGCGATTGTGGCCGCCCGCAGAAGGTCAGATCGCGCTGAACGGCTGGATCAAGGTTCTGCCCGATGGTGCCGTGGTGCTGGCCATGCCGCGCAGTGAAATGGGGCAGGGTGTGTTCACCGCGCTTGCCATGCTGGCGGCTGAGGAGCTGGATATTGCGCTGGAGCGCATACGGCTGGAGCAGGCCGGCAGCGACACGATTTATGGCAATGTCGCCATGCTGGCGGCCAGCCTGCCGTTTCACCCGCAGGAGCAGGAGGACAGGCCCCTGAAGGTCAGGGTGGGCGAGTGGGTGGTGGGCAAAGTGGCCCGCGAGCTGGGCATCAATGCCACCGGCGGCTCCAGCAGCGTGGCCGACGCCTGGCCGGTGGTGCGCACCGCTGCGGCCACCGCCCGCGCCTCTTTGCTCGGGGCGGCCTCGCTGCAGTGGCGTTTGCCGGTTGCTGAGTTCACGGTCAGCAATGGGGTGGTATCGCATCCCTCGGGCAAATCGGCCCATTACGGCGAGTTGGCCAGATTTGCCGCCGCTACCCCACCGGGCAGGGTCACGCTGAAAGACCGCAAGGACTGGAAAGTGATTGGCCAGAACGCGCCGCGTACCGATGTGCCGGCCAAAGTCAACGGCACGGCGCGCTTTGGCCTCGATGTCCGTTTGCCCGGCATGTTGTATGCCGCTATCCGGCTGTGCCCCATGCTGGGCGGCGCGCCGGGCGCGATCGCCAGCCACACCGCG
>JANOCN010000220.1:0-3993 GCA_031412185.1 Betaproteobacteria bacterium
CCGAGCACCTGCTCTGGGCACCTGATGCGGCCACCAACCGGCTCGAAGGCCTGGCGCGCATCGTCGAACCCCTGGGGTCCGACACTCTGGTGGTGTTTGACATGGCGGGCTGCGAGCTGCAGGCGCGCTTGCCACCGCGCCTGGTACGCCGCGCCGCAGACCCGGTGCGTGTCACGGTCGCTCCGGCATCGATCCATCTGTTTGATCCTGCAACCCAACGCCGTCTGTAAAGACGTGCCCAAGCCACCAGAGACCACCCGAGCCCTTGTTCCGTTAACCACCAGGAGACACCACCATGATTGCCCGTAGAACCCTGCTCAAGACTGCGGCCGCCAGCGCCGCGACCGCCGTGATTGCGGTACCCGCCATCGCACAGGCACCGAAAAAGATCACCTTCCTGACCTGGAACATCATCGACCAGAAGGAGTTGATCGAAGGCTGGATCAACCGCTTCCAGTCCACCCGGCCGGGCGTCACCGTGGAATGGCTGGACAAAAAGGGGCCGGAGTTCAGCCCGTTCTACCAGACCCAGCTGACGGCCGGCACCCCGCCCGACGTCATCAATACCCAGGGCGCGCTCGGGCTCGAATACGCCGCACAAGGTGCCCTGCTCGACCTCACGCCGCTGTTTGCCAAAGAAGCCGCCACCAAAAGCCGCTACGACCCCAACTACCTGGGCAACTGGGTGTTCGAAGGCAAGAACTACATGGTGCCGTTCTACATCACCAAAACACTGCTGTTCTACAACAAACCCATGTTCGCCAAAGCCGGTCTGTCGGGGCCACCGAAGAACTTTGACGAGATTCTGGGTTTTGCCCAGAAGATGACCAGTGGCGAGGCCTCGTCGGGTTTTATGACGCTCAACTTCGACTGGCTGTTCTGGCCGCTGTTCGCCATGAACGACGTACAACTCGTGACACCCGATCTCAAGAAGGTGGCCTTTAACACCCCCAAGGCGATCGACGTGCTGGACAAACTGTCCAAGGCCACGCAAGCCGGTGCCATCAACAAGATCGCCTGGACCGGTCGCTGGGTCGAGCCCAACGGTGCCTTCGCAGCTGGCAACATTGGCATGCTGCACGCCCATTCACCAGCTTACTTTTTCGTCAAGGGGCAAGGCAGCTGGGTTACCCCGGAAACAATTGGTGTGGCACACATGCCGGGCAACTTTGCCACGCCCAATTCCCACGGGCTGGGTATCTCCAAAGGCTCGAAGAATCCCGAGCTGGCCTGGGACTTCCTGAAGTTCATCACCGACAGCGGGCAGGCGGGTGAACTGGCCGAGCGTCGCAAGCTGGTGACCGGCAATGTGGCGGTCGACAAAGCCTCGCTGGCGAAGCTGCAGAAAGACGACCCGACCGTGTACGAGGTGCTCAAGACACAGTTAGAGCACACCGACAAGATGACCGGCAACTGGCGCTTTGGCAATGACAGCCGCATCAAGGAGGCGTTCTGGCCCGAAGTGCAAAGCGCGCTGCTGGGACGCATCGACGCCAAGACCGCGCTGGCCAATGCCGAGCGCAAGATGGCACGCGAATTGACGCGTTCCTGATGTTCCATTCACAGCGCAACCGTCAGCTGGCGTTGGTGCTGTGTTTCCTGCTGCCATCGCTCATCATCTTCTTCCTGTACCGGTTGCTGCCGCTGGGCTGGAACGTGGTGTTGTCGTTCCAGTTCTGGTCGCCGCTCAAGCCGGCCACCTGGGCCGGGCTGGAACACTACGTGGAGATGTGGACCTATGACGAAGTGTTCTGGATCGCGCTCAAGAACACCTTGATATTCATCGCCATCTCTCCGCTGGCAATAGCGGCCGCGCTGGGAGTGGCGCTGCTCGTGAATTCGGATCTGAAGGGCGCCACCGTCTACCGCACCATCGTGTTCCTGTCGTACCCGCTGATGGCGATCGCGGTGGGCATCATCTGGCGCTGGATGTACGACGAACGCGGCGGCATCATCAACTACGCGCTGCGCTCCAGCGGCCTGATCGATAAACCCATTGGTTTTTTGCAGGACTTCGACTGGGCGCTACCGTCGGTCATCTTCGCGGAGATCTGGCAGATCCTCGGGTTTTACATGATCATCCTGCTCACCGGTCTGCAGAGTATTCCGCAGAACCTGTACGAAGCCGCGCGTATCGACGGCGCGCCAGCCTGGGCCCGCTTCTGGCGCATCACGTTGCCAATGCTGCGCCCGTCGATCTTCCTGTGTGTGGTGGTCGGCATACTGAACTCGTTCAGCAGTTTCGACCTGGTCTACATCATGACCAACGGCGGGCCGGGCAACGCTACCGAATTGCTGATTACGCATATCTACAAAGCAGCGTTCGTCCAGACCAAGTTTGACTACGCCGCCGCACTCACCGTGGTGCAGTTCACGCTGCTGCTGGTGCTGACGGTGGTGGCCAACAAGGCGGCCGGTGGCAATGCCGGCGCGGTGGAGAGCGACTGATGGCCCGCAACTCGAAAGCGCTGTTCGGCCTGCGGCATGCGACGCTGATCCTCATCTCTTTCCTGATGCTGGTGCCGTTCTACTGGGTCATCAAGACGGCGTTGACCAACGAAAACATCTACGCCTACCCACCCAGCCTGTTGCCACGCGACCCGCACCTGTTCAACTTTGTCGATGTCTGGTACCTGATCCCGTTCCCGCGTTACCTGGCCAACAGCATTTTCGTATCGGCCCTCGCCGTGGCCGGAAACGTCATCTTCAACGCCATGGCGGCGTATGCACTCACGCGCCCTTTTCCCGGGCGGCGCGCGGTGCTCGCACTGTTTCTGTCGTGTATGTTGATCCCGTTCCAGGCCACCATCATCCCGGCCTATCTGATCACGGCCAAGCTGGGGCTGCTCAACACCTACCTCGGCCTGGCGTTTCCGATGCTCTCGACCATCGTCTGCATTTTTGTGTTCAAGGCGGCGTTCGAAGCCGTGCCCAGGTCGCTGATCGACGCTGCGCGCCTGGACGGACTGCGCGAGTGGCGCATTATTTTGAGGGTGTTGCTGCCGCTGTCCAAACCGGCCATTGCCACCAACGTGATCCTGAGTTTCATCTGGTCATGGAACAACTTCCTGTGGCCGCTGTTGATCACGCGCGATCCGAACATGCAGACACTGCCGCTGGGGCTGGCCCGTTTCCTGTCGTACATGGAAGACACGACCGGCGCACTGTATGCGTTTGCGGTGATGGTGCTGTTGCCTTCCATCCTGGTGTTCCTGATGGCGCAGAAGGAATTCATACAGGGCCTCACCTCAGGAGCGACCAAGGGATGAAGTCCCGCCGCTGGCTCCTGTCGCGCTGGGTGATTGTTCCTGGCGGCATGCTGGTTGCCACACTGGCCTGGCTGGCCTACGTGGGTGGCCACAACGGCGGACTGATTGAGGGCCGCGTGGTCAATGCCGCCGGGCAGCCGGTAGCGGGCGCGTCGGTGCTGCTGTTCGAGCGCGGTTTTGTCACGCACCAGGAGAAAGCGCGCACGATATCGAACGAAGCCGGTGACTTCCGATTTGCCAATAACCCCAGCCACTCGATCCAGCTGGAGGCTTCCGCCCCGGGACTGGGGCGCACTGAGCGCCGCGTGGTGCGGTTGTGGTTTGCGGCGCAAGATATAACGCTCGCAGAACCTTTGCGCTTCAAGGCCCCGTGAAGCACGCGGCTACCATGCCGTCAGCGTTTCATGCGGGTGGCCAATTGTCCGAGCGCTATTGCCAACGCCGCGCCGCCAAGTAATTTCACGACTTCGGGGTGCTCGCCGTAGTAAGCGCCCACGCGATCCATGACGCTGGGATCCGCTTTCTCCGCTGCGGTAGCAATCTCGCGCACCTGCTCCGCGCTGACGCCCTCCACATCCGTTGCAGAGACATTCGTTGCTTCTGCCGTTGCGGCTCCCGCTGTGGGCTGGCGACCCTGCAGCATGCGGCCGAAAGCGCCCCCTGCGACAGAAGAAAGAACCGCAGGCCCGACTGAGCGAATCAGCTGACCCAACAAGCCGGCGCG
>JANOCN010000221.1:0-3264 GCA_031412185.1 Betaproteobacteria bacterium
CAGGCCAACGCGGCACTCAGCTCCGTTCGTGTCACCCGCCCTGCGGGCTCCTTCTTTACCTCACTGCGCCGAGCGCCACATCGACCTGATCCGCGAGGATGGCGAGCGCACGGTCTTCCGGCCCAGGCACTCCAACCATGCTCGCTGCCGAGGACGTTGGGGCGGGTGGCGGAGCGAAGTAGAGAAGGAGTTGCTGGCCCTAGGCCAGCACGGGTGACATGAGCGCAGCCACCCGCCCCGGCGTCCTCGGCTTGGTCAAGCGTGCGTGTGTAACGGCAACTACAACCGCTACCGCAACTGCCATTTCGACCGCGTCATATTGTGTGGCTGTTCAACGCATTGCGCTACCACGAAGTCTCAGCCCGAGCGGTGTCGTGAATTCAGGAACTCTCGATAATACCTAGTTGGGTATACTGTGCCGATGCCAAGCCCACGCGCCGAGAAACCGCTGCACTGGGTAGGGTCGTCCAAGAGGGATTTGCTTGAATTACCCGCCGACGTAGTGGACGACTTTGGTTACGCGCTGGGCGCGGTGCAATTGGGTGCCACGCCGACCCATGCCAAGCTCTGGAAAGGCGAAGGTCCGGGTGTGCTGGAACTGGTGGAAAACCATAGGGGTGACACGTTCAGGGCGGTGTACACGGTGCGTTTTGCCAGGGCGGTGTATGTGCTGCACTGCTTCCAAAAGAAGTCTCCCAGCGGCATCCGCACTTCGCAAAGCGATATCGACTTGATCCACGCGCGCCTCAGACTAGCGCAGCAACACTATCGGGAACACCATGAAGAGTAAAGCAAAAGCCGCGACGGCTGTATCGGCAGAAGCCATTGAAACCAGCTCTGGCAACGTATTTGTGGACTTGGGCCTGGCCGATCCTGGCGAGCGCCAGCTTCGGGTGCAACTGGCTATGCGCCTGAATGATCTGCTGCAGGCGGAAGGACTCACCCAGGCCGCCGCAGCCAAACGACTGGGTATTGCGCAGCCCCATGTGTCGGAGCTCAAGCACTACAAGCTCGGACGCTTCTCCAGCGAACGGCTGCTGCATTGCATCACGCTGCTGAACCGCGATGTGGAGATTTTTATTCGACCGCGCGCCGCTGCCGAAAACGCAGGACCCGGATCGGTGATGGTGTGGGCGGCGGCTTGAGGGCTTGGCATGGTTGCTGACCTTGCCTCGCGCAGAATACGACTATTGGATTTGTCCTCGGTTACAAACCATTGACACAGCCACCATGGTGAAACCATAATGGTTCCATTATGGTTGGAGACACCACATGCCCACGACGTTGACCCTGAAGAATATTCCGGATACTGTGTACGAGCGTCTCAAGCAGTCTGCCGAGGTAAACCGTCGCAGTATGAACAGCGAAGCGATCATCTGTCTGGAGGCAATACTGATGCCGGTCACCGTGCCGCCGAACGAGCGGCTGGCGCGCGCGCGCGCGCTGAGGGCCACGCTTGGTCGGCGCGTGTTTAAGGCGCTTGACATTGAGGCGCTTAAGCGCGAAGGCCGTGCATGATCGTAGTGGACTCCAACGTTCTGCTGTATTTGTACTTGCCGGGCGAATACACGGCAGCGGCCGAAGCGCTGATCGAACGCGATCCGCAGTGGGCGGCACCGCTTCTGTGGCGCAGCGAGTTTCGTAACGTTCTCGCTGGCTACATGCGGCGCAAGTCGCTTACCTTCGACCAAGCCATCGCTGTGCAAGGTGAAGCCGAAAACCTGTTGGCGGGTGCGGAATTCGAAGTCGACTCACGTGCCGTGCTCGAGTTGGTGCGAGACAGCGACTGTTCGGCCTATGACTGCGAGTTCATCGCACTGGCGATTGAGCTCAACACGACGCTCGTGACCATGGACAAGAAACTTCTACGCGCGTTTCCAAAACGCGCTGCGGCACTGGCCGCGTAGGGCAGCGCATCGCCACTGGTCACGCCCGAGCAGACGCGTGGTTGCGATTGCCGAAAAAAACACCCCCAGCGTTTGCGTGATGCTTCGCAGCTACCACTTGCGACATGGCTGACCTGCCACAGCGCCCAGTGCTTCCCGGCTCACAAGTTGTGGCGCAATCTCCGCCAGCGGCACCAGAACAAACGCACGGTTGTTCATGCGCGGATGCGGCAGCACGAGATGCGTACTCTGGACCACCGCACTGCCATATAACAGGATGTCCAGATCGAGCGTTCTCGGCGCGTTGCGGTAGGAGCGCTGCCGGCCTGCTCCCAGCTCCAGCCGCTGTAGTTCTGCCAGCAGGGCGGGTGCTGTCAACAGCGTTGAAAGCGCGACCACGGCGTTGACGTAGTCCGGCCCGCTGGAATCTACCGGTGCCGTGCGGTACAGGGAAGACTGGCGAACCAGCTGTGTACCCTCAAGCAATTGGATATCAGCGATGGCCTGTCGAACGGTTGCCGCCGCATCCCCCAGATTGGCCCCCAAGGCTACGTAGGCGGTTACCAGGTCGCGCAACAGACCCCGCCTAATCGTTCGGGTTGTCCAGGGGTGCGTCTGGCTCACCCGGCAGTCGTGTGCTGCCAGAACGGCGCCTGCGACGTCGTTTGCGCGGGGCATCGGCGGCGGCGGACAGGTCTGGCGCAGAATCCTCCTGTGGCTCGGTCGGCAGCGAGTCGAGTGGAACCACTACGCCCTCGGACGGCACCAGGTCCAGCGGTGTCGGGGCGCGTGTAAAGCGTGCGGGCCGCTGGCGCTGGTTCTGCTCTTCGCGCACCTGGTCCACCATATCGCGGCGCAGGTTGTCGTCGGCCAGGCTGAACTCCTGCCACCAGTCGGACAACACTTCCTCCACCTCGCCGATATCGGCGCGCAGCCGCATAAAGTCAAAAGCCGCACGAAAACGCGGCTGGTCCACCAGGCTGAACGCCGAGCTGCCCACGCGTTTCTCGAAACGCGGTTGCATCATCCAGATTTCGCGCATGTCACCGGCCAGTCTGCCTCCGCCCGACACATCGCCGATGCGGTTGTGGAACACCTCGTCAATAGCCTCCTGCAGCGCCTGGAACGACGGCTGGCGCGCGCGCCCTTCCATGCGCTGGGCCCAGCCGTCGCGAACGTCCGACCACAACACGCAGGCCAGCAGAAAACTCGGCGCAACGGATTTGCCTTCGCCGACCCGCCGGTCGGTGTCCTGCAACGCAGAATGCACAAACGGCTCGCCAGCACGCTCCACCACCACATCAAGCAGCGGATAGATGCCCTGCCCCAGCCCCAGGTCTTTCAGCTGCTCAATGGTTGCCAGCGAATGGCCGGTTTG